>SEDB01000089.1 GCA_004210715.1 Pedobacter sp. | reverse complement strand
AGCAATTTGGTGGCTGCCTCATCAGTAAAGAAGGTTAGCTTTCCATCAATTGGATCTATCAATTGTGACGGGTATTGATCAAAGTCTTTTTGCTCATCGCCAACAACATGTTTAATGGCTTCAGCTTTATTTTCTCCAAACACGAGGAAAGCTACATTTTCAGCTTTATTAATTAATGGTGCAGTAAAGCTAATGCGATAAGTATTTAATTTTTCTACAAAAACCGAGGCAATATTTACTTCTTCATCTTTCACTAAAGTAGTATGTGGGAAAATAGAAGCAGTGTGTGCATCATCGCCCATGCCTAAAAGAATTAAATCAAAAACGATGTCTTGATCTTTAAAGTGCTTATCGATTGATTTTTTGTATTCAATTGCAGCTTTTTCCGGAGCTAAAGTAGTATCCACATAAAAAATATGGTCATCTTTTATATTTAACGGATCAAGCAAAGTTTTTTTAGCCATTAAGCCGTTGTAATTTTCATCATCAGCTGGCACATTACGTTCATCGCCGAAAAAGAAATAAACTTTTTCCCAATCAATTCTATGTTCACATTCTTTCGCTAAAAATTGATACAATGCTTTTGGCGAGCTTCCTCCGGTTAAAACGAAATTGAAACGGTCATTTTCTTCGATCGAAAATTCTGCAATTTTAATGATGTAATCAGCAAGATCTTCAGTCAGCTCGTCGAGCGTTTTGTAAATTAATAAATTCATTATTATGATATTGAATGTCATGTTGAGCTTGTCGAAACACATGAAGTTCTTTTACAGGCTCAGAATGACAATTGGATTAACTATTCTTTATTCTTCAGTGGTAAATTAAACCAGTGGAAACCGTCTCTTGCAATTAATGCTTCAGCTTCTTCAGGTCCCCAGCTATCTGCAGGGTAGTTCGGGAAATTTATTGATTTTTTACTTTCCCAGGTATTTAAAATTGGCATTACCAATTCCCATGCAGCTTCTACCTGATCACCACGCATGAATAACGTTTGATCTCCCATCATGGCATCAAGTAATAAGGTTTCGTATGCTTCAGGTGTATCACCCTCATAAGTTCCTTTATAATCAAAAACCATATCGACAGGATTTAAAACCATATCCAAACCAGGTCTTTTCGCCTGTACCTGCATACGAATGCTCATTTCTGGTTGAATACTGATTACCAAACGGTTTTGTTGCCAGTTTTCGGTTACACCCGATGAGAAAATTTGATGCGGAACATCTCTAAACTGGATCGTAATCAACGATGAAGTTTGATTTAAACGCTTTCCAGTTCTCAAATAAAATGGAATTCCCTGCCATCTCCAATTATCAATATGAAATTTAACCGCAGCAAATGTTTCAGTATTTGAATGTGGATCTACACCTTTTTCCTGGCGATAACCCGGAACTTCTTTACCTTCAACCCAACCTTTGCTGTACTGGCCACGAACGGTATGGAAACGAATGTCTTCTGCAGAGAAAGGACGCATTGCTCTTAAAACTTCTACCTTGCGGTTTCTAATTTCATCAGCATCAAAATTAATAGGCGCTTCCATTCCAATCAAACATAGCAATTGCAGCAAGTGATTTTGGATCATATCTCTCAAAGCTCCAGATCCTTCGTAATATCCACCACGATCTTGAACGCCTAATTGTTCTGTAACAGAGATTTGAACATGATCGATATAGGATCTATTCCAAAGCGGTTCAAATAATGCATTAGCAAAACGGAAAGCCATCATGTTTTGAACCGTTTCTTTACCTAAATAATGATCAATGCGATAAATTTGTTTCTCGGTAAAAATAGTGCTCAACAAAGTGTTTAATTCTTTTGCCGATTCCAAATCATGTCCAAAAGGCTTTTCGATTACAATACGGCTGTTGTCCTCATTTCCGGTTAGCTTGTATTTATGTAAACACTCCGCAATAACCGGGAAGAAATTTGGAGCAACTGCTAAATAAAAAATTACTTGCGTCTCAGCTCCATATTCGTTTTGATATTTTTCTACGGCTGCTTTTAAGTTTTCGAAAGTTTTCGGTTGTGCAAAGTCAGTAGGGCAATAATGGATGGTATTTCCAAAGTTCTCCCATTTATCTTTCTTTACTTTTCCACTTCTCGAAAATTCATTAACGGCTCCTTCTAAAGCGCTTTTATAACTATCATCTGTAAATTCAGTTCTACCAGTTCCAATGATAGCGAATTTTTCAGGCATGTAACCCTCAATAAATAAGTTGTATAATGCAGGTGCTAATTTTCTTTTATTTAAATCACCTGTACCACCAAATATTACAAATATTGTTGGGTTTAATGCGGTTTTGGTTTTCATTTTATATTAGGATTCTTAATCAAATTTATTACGACAATTTATTCCAATCAGCATGGAAAACGCCATCTTTATCTATGCGTTCGAAAGTATGCGCACCAAAGAAATCTCTTTGTGCCTGAATGAGATTAGAAGGCATTCTAGCCGTTGTAATGGTATCAAAATAGGTTAGGGTAGAGGCAAAAGCCGGAATTCCGATTCCTGCATTAATACAAGCAGAAATAGTTTTACGAGTACCAGAGCGTGTAGATTTAATGATTTCTTGAATTCCTCCATCACCAAATAAATGCTCCAACGAATTATTTTTATCGTATGCTTGATAAATATCCTCTAAAAACTTAGCTCTAATGATACATCCACCTCTCCAGATTTTAGCAATTTCCTGCAACTGAAGATCGTATTGATATTCTTTGGATGCCTGAACCAATAAATGCATGCCTTGAGCATAAGCACTGATCATTGAAAAGTAGAAAGCATCTTCCAGCTCATCAACTGAGACTTCAATTTTATTATCTTTCTTTCCAAAAGCTTCCTCTAAAGAAACTCTTAGTTTTTTAAATTTGGATAAATCACGGTTAGAAACAGCTTCATTGATGGTAGGAACTGGTAATTGTAGCTCCATAGATACTTCAGATGTCCATTTCCCTGTTCCTTTTGAACGGGCTTCATCTTTGATTTGATCTAACAAGTCGTTTTGTGTTTCAGTATCTTTAAAAAGGAAAATTTCAGCAGTAATTTCTAACAGGAAAGATTGAAGTCTGCCTTCATTCCATTTTTTAAAAACTTGATATATCTCTTCGTTTGAATAGCCTAAACCATTTTTTAGTACACCATAAACCTCTGCAATAAGTTCCATAATAGCATACTCGATACCATTGTGAACCATTTTCACAAAGTGACCAGAAGCACCAGGACCGATATAGGTTACGCAAGGATCACTTCCAACTTTCGCAGCAACTGCATCAAAAACTTCTTTCACAACATTGTAAGCTGTTTTATCGCCACCTGGCATCATACTCGGACCAAAACGAGCACCTTCTTCGCCACCAGAAATACCCATACCAAAGAAATGTAAACCTTCTTTTTCTAGTTCATCTACACGGCGGTTGGTATCAGTAAAGTGAGAATTACCACTATCGATGATGATATCACCTTTGCTCAATAGTGGCTTTAGTTCAGCAATAACGCTATCTACAATTGGTCCGGCAGGAACTAAAAGAATTAAAGTGCGGGGCGTTTGTAAACTACTAATAAATGCTTGGATATTATCGTAGCCCTCCAGGTTGTGCGCCTTTCCTTCTTCTTCAAGTTTGGCTATCATTTTATGGTCTTTATCATAACCCGTTACTGAGAAACCTTTATCTGCCATGTTTAATAATAAGTTGCGGCCCATTGTGCCCAAACCTATCATTCCCAATTTGTAATTTTTAGACTCGTTATTTGACATTTTTTGTGTTTTGCTTATAACCCAAAATTAGGGTTTACAATTTAATATTAGAGATGGTGTTGTTAAATGATTGTAATAAAAACATTCAATAGTGTATATATTACACTTTTGGTGTAACGGTAAAGATATTGTATTTGTCGGCTAATTTCCAAAGCTTTGCGCCACCTTTTATGCCATCTCGGTTGGTTACGAGTTTAATATTGTCATCCAGATTAAAATCTATTTGCTTCGAATTTCCGCCTCCAATGTATAAAAAATCATAATTGAAAACGGTTTTATAGGTCTCAATTACCTTTTTAAGGCGCTTGTTCCAACGCTCCCCACCAATCTTTTCGAAAGCTTTATTTCCAATATAATCGTCGTAATCTTCATCTTTATTAAGTGGAAAATGAGCCAACTCTAAATGGGGTAAAAGTTCTCCATCAAATAAAAGGGCAGTTCCAAAACCAGTTCCAACAGTAAAAACAATTTCGAATCCTTTACCTTCAACCACACCTAAACCTTGCTGATCAGCATCATTTACCAACCTCACAGATTTATTTAAAGCGTTCGCAACACGTTGCGCTAAATCAATGTCAGCCCATTTGTTTTTGGCCAAGTTTGGGGCAGTTTTAACAATTCCATTTTTGACATATCCAGGAAAGCCGATCGAAACACGATCATAACTATCAGGTATAGGTTTGATTAAAGCTTCAATACCAGAAACAATATCCTTTGGAGTTGCACCTTCTGGCGTTTTACTTTTTAAATATTCTGATAGCATATTTCCGTCTTGATCAAGTAAGACTGTTTTAATGCTGGTTCCACCAATATCAATAGATAAGATATTTGTTTTATCGGTGCTGTTTTTTGTTGCCATAGTAAGTTTATTATACTGTAACTGATTTTTACAAATTAATAGAATCAAAAAACATAAAACGAATAGAATACAATATAATTTAAAATAGTAAACTACAATTTCTATGTATTTAGTAGAATATTATTAAGTTTGTAGCGTTATCATCAAGACAGAAAATTAAAGATTATGAGTTTAAACTATCTTGCGTTTGCTATTCCTTCATTTTTCATTTTTGTATTTATTGAGTATAAAGTAGCGCAACATCAAAAAAAAGCGAATGTCTTTAAATATCAAAGTACAGTAGCCAACTTTAGTATTGGCATTGCTGAGCGAGTTTTAAATCTTTTTCTTGCTGCTAGTTTTTACGAAATTTACGATTGGGTTTATCGAAATTATGCTCTTTTTGATATCTCAACAGCATGGTATGTATGGATATTGATTTTGTTGGCCACTGATTTTGTTTGGTATTGGTATCATAGATTAGGTCATGAAATTAATTTTTTATGGGCCGCACATATTGTTCATCATCAAAGTGAAGAGTTTAATTTGTCTGCAGCGGCGAGAATAACTACATTTCAGGCAGTTTTTAGGAATGTTTTCTGGTGCGTTCTACCATTTATTGGTTTTCATCCTACCATGATCATTTCAATATTATTGGTACATGGTGCCTATTCGTTTTTTACCCATACTCAACTGATTGGAAAATTGGGATGGCTTGAAAACGTACTAATAACCCCATCGTTGCATGGTGTTCATCATGCAAGCGATGAAAAATACCTGGATAAGAATTATGGTGATGTCTTTGTCTTCTGGGATAAAATTTTTGGCACTTTCCAAAAAGAAGAAGAACCACCAAAATATGGATTGACGCATCCTTTAAAAAGTTACAGCTTTTTATGGCAGCATTTTCATTATTATCTGGAAATAGGCGAAGCTTTCAAACGGGCTCAGGGTTTCAAGGCAAAATGGAATGCATTATTTGGCAGTCCTGCACTGATGGATCAAAATATCAGACCTATTTTGGAACGAAAGTTCCGGCAGAACAAAGTTAAACAGAAATCTATACCACGATTTAAAAGCTATTTGAATATCCAGCTGATTGCTATTGTAGCCTTGCTTACAGGTTTAACTTTATATTTTAATTTTATGAGTCTGGTTGATCAGTTAGTTATCGTGTTTTTTATACTGATTACACTAATTAACATTGGCGCACTTTTAGAACAGCGTAAATGGATCTATTATTTAGAGTGTTTTCGTTTGATACTTATATTTGCTTACCTGTTTTACAATTTGGGCATTTTTAGTTTTGTCATCTTTCCCATAGCCATCCTCATTATTCTGGAGCGAACAATTTCTTTAAGTAAAATTTACAACAAATATGTTTTCGCTTTTCAGAAATATAAATAGGCATCAATCCTTATATTTAACTTCAGTTTTAAATCGTTTCTGTTAGCTACAAGCACTTGTTAAGTGTCTGTTTTTTTACTAACGCTTAACATTCACTTAATGTTAAGCAGCTTACTTTACCACTAATTTAAAAACGAACTTAAATGACAGAGGAGAGCTGTTTCTGCTCTGGTAAAGATTTCCTTATTTGAAATGAACAGAAGATCATTCATCCAAAAAACAAGTTTATTAACCACAACTTTATTTGTTAGCTTAAAATCATACTCAGCACTTTCGCTTTTAGATAATGACAATAAAATTATCGGACGCGTAACCAGCAAAGGAAAAGGAATTGCCAATGTGGTGGTTTCTGATGGGTTCAATGTAATCCAGACGGATAAAACCGGTAATTATGCTATCGAAGTAAACCCTCTTTCTACCTTCATTTGGATCAGTACACCCTCAGGTTACGAATTTACAACGGATAGCCATTTGGCAAAATACTACGAGCAGCTCAATACTAAAACCAGTTTAAATTTTGAGTTGAAAGCAATGAAGCAAAATGATAAAAAGCACAACTTTATCATTTGGGCTGATCCTCAGGTTAAAAATAAAAAGGATGTAGAACAGATGATGAAAACCTCGGTTCCTGACACGAAGAGGGTAATTCAATCAATGGGTAACATACCTGTTCATGGAATTACAGTTGGCGATATCGTTTGGGACAATCATGAATTATTTGCAGATTATAATCAAGCTGTAAAGGATATGGGAATTCCTTTTTTTCAATGTTTGGGAAACCACGATATGGATTACAGAATGGGTGGCGATGAAACTTCAGATAAAACTTTTCAGGAACATTATGGCCCAACATATTATTCTTTTAATCGTGGCGAGGCACATTACGTGGTGATGGACGATGTACGCTATTTAGGTGAAGAGCGAAAATATGATGGGTTTATCAACCAAAGACAATTAGATTGGTTAGCAAAAGATTTAAAATTTGTGGCTAAAGATGCTTTGTTGATTATCAATTTACATATTCCGGTTCATAATTCGGTAAAAAACAACACAGAATTGTATGCAATACTTAAAGGTTTTACAAATGTTCATATCATGTCTGGTCACACACATTATAATCGCAATGTGATTACTGATGGCATTTTTGAACATAATCACGGTGCGGTTTGTGGCGCCTGGTGGACTGGCCCTGTTTGTGAAGACGGAACCCCAAGAGGTTATGGTGTTTACGAAGTTGAGGGCAAAAATCTTAAATGGTATTACCAGCCAACCGGACTAAGCAGAAAAGAACAAATTCATATTTACGTTGATGAATTGACCAACCAAAAAAGATTAATTGCCAATGTATGGAACTGGGATCCAAAATGGAAAGTTGAATATTTTCTTGATGGAAAAGCAATGGGAGAGATGGAAAATCAAAAAGGTTACGATCCGCAAACGGTTACCTTATATAAGGGCACAACTTTGCCTGCCGGAAGAACTTTCCCTGAACCACACTCTACTGAGCACTTATTTGTAGCACATTTTGCACCAACAGTTAAAACAGTTAAAGTTGTAGCAACCGATCGTTTTGGCGAAAAATTCGAGACTGAGTTTAAGGGATAGTTTTAGTTGATTAAGATATATATTTAAATAAGCAATAATGAAATTAAAATTAGCAGTTACGTTTTGTTGCGCCACATCTTTGTTTGCGTCGGTTGCCTTTGCACAACAAGCAAAATTTCCAGCTTTTAGTGCAGAAGCCCATAGGGGAGGTCGTGGCCTTTATCCTGAAAACACCATTACTGCAATGCTTCAAACCATGAAGATTGATGGCATTACTACCTTGGAAATGGATACCCACATTACTAAAGATGGTAAGGTTGTGGTTACGCATGATGATTATCTTAGCCCTGCATTCATGCTTACACCCGATGGAAAAGAGATACCTGCAATGGATGCAAAAAAATACCCTGTTTTTGCTATGAACTATGATGAACTGCGAAAATTTGATCTGGGAACAAAATATTTTGATCAGTTTCCTAAGCAGCAAAAATCAAAACAATACATTCCGCTATTAGCTAGCTTGATCGATTCTGTTCAAACCCAGATTAAAAAAACTAAAAGCAAGCAATTTTTCTATAACATCGAAACAAAATGTAGTGAAAAGGGTGATGGAATTACGAATCCAGAACCAGAGGTTTTTGTTCAACTGTTGATGGAGGTAATCGAAAAAAAGAAAATCACACCATTTGTAGTGATTCAGTCATTCGATAAAAGAACAATTCAAATCATCAATAAAAAATATCCGAAGGTTAAAACTTCATTTTTGGTAGCCAACAAAAAATCATACGAAGAAAATATCGCAGATTTAGGTTTCAAGCCTTTTATCCTAAGTCCTGTTTGGCAAATGGTTAACGAAGAAATGGTACTGAAAGCACACGCCGACGGTGTGAAAATTATTCCATGGACAGCCAATACGGCTGATGACATTAAAAAATTGAAAGCTATGAATGTTGACGGTATTATTTCTGATTATCCTGATGTTTTAGTTCAAAGCAAATAGTATTTTAGCTTTTCAAAATTATCCAATATGAAAAAAACATTAGTTCTATTATTAATAATAACACTTTTAAGATTTAATGGAGCATTCGCTCAAACTGTAAAATGGGACAGCACCTATCGCCCAGGTAAATATGTAGAGCAGGTGAATAAGTTTAAAGCTGATCAAAAATCAAAGAAAGACTATGTTTTTTTAGGAAACAGCATTACTGCAGGAACCGATTGGGCAAAGTTATTATCACTCCCTCAAGCAAAGAATAGGGGAATTTCTGGAGATATTACGTTCGGTGTACTGGAGCGTTTGCAGGATGTTATTGATGGAAAACCAGCCAAAATCTTCATACTGATTGGAATTAATGATATACCAAAGATGGCTTACACTTAATTCCAGAAGGATATAAAGTTTGGGCTGATTTTTTAAATAAAACCGGTTATTTGAAATAGGAAAAGGATTAATCTCTTTATAAAAAAGCGTTCCGATTTAGAAACCGGAACGCTTTTTTTATTATCGAATATTCAAACTTATCAAACTCACTTATCCCTGAGTCGGAGGATTTGAAACGATAGGCGCTTTATCTCTTTTTCCTTTTCCCATGCCTTTTCTCATTTTATCACCTTTTTCTCTTGCTTCCGATCTCAACGCTTCCATTTTAGTTTTCTGATCTGCTGTTAAAACGCCATCAATTTTAGCTTTCTGCGCTTGCATTACAGCTCTACCTTCTTTCATCTTTTCTTTTCTGTCAGCCTGATCAGCAGTTCTCCAAGAATCTACTTTTTTAGCATTCTCGAGCTCAATTGCATAGATCTTAGTTTTTTGATCTGCAGTTAAAGTCAATGCTTTATCCAATCTTGCAGTCGCCTTTTCTGCTCTTTGTTCAGCAGTCATTTTTGGCATTTGTCTTCTAACTCTTTTAGTTGAATCTTGAGCAAATGCAGCAGTTAATCCCATCACTGCAATCGCTATTGTTAAAATTGCTTTTTTCATGTCTATTTTTTTATGTGTTTGTTCTCTAATAGATATGATTTAAGTAAAACAGTTTAATCGGGATAAGTTAAAAAGTGTTAATTTTTATTTAGCTGGGAGATTGATTTTTGCATTTGTGCCATCATTTGCGTCAATGTTTCCATTGTAGGATCAGGTGCCGGTTCAGGAAGAGAAGTAGAAATATATGCTTTAGCTCTCCAGATTTCCAGAATATCATCAGCTGCAATCGTGTAAGCATCATATACCTTATTATCTGATACCAACTTCAGATTCTTATTTTCTTTGAATCGATTACCCGCTCTCTTATAAACAACGCCTTCATTTTTACTGATCACTATGTACGTTTCGCCGGTTTTCACTTCGTTCCAATTATCCAAGTATTCTCCAATGATTACACTTCCAGGTTGAACAGGCAACATACTATCGCCCATAATTTCAAAAGCACGGAAAGTACCCTGCCTTAAAGCCGCTAATGGAAGTTGAAATTTTGGGAGATCACTGATATATTGAGGGTCTGAAAAACCATTTAAATAACCAGCACTTGCTTTTACCGGAACCAACTCAATGTTTTCCCTATCGTTTTGATCAACAGAAATGCTAAGTACTCTTAAGTTGGAGCCCGAGCTTTTCGGTTTTGGTTTCCAGCTATCGCTGATCTTTTCGTTGATGAATTCATCGATCGTTAAATCAAAATACTCTGCTATTTTCTTTAGCAAATCGTATTTTGGTTCTGCCCTGTCTTCTTCGTACGCACCAATAAGCGAACGCTTGATTTCCATGATATCAGCGAAATTTTGCTGTGTATGACCTTTTTTCTTCCTGAGGTACTTTAAATTATTTGAAATATTCGACATAAAAATAAATTTTAAAATAAATTTGGAATTACTAAAATAGTTAGTAATTTTATGCTCATAAAGTTAGTAATA
>SEDB01000460.1 GCA_004210715.1 Pedobacter sp. | reverse complement strand
ATAGCAAGTTTTTAAAGGAATTAAGCAACATAGGGAATAATTGGTTAATTTGGTTGTGACACCTTAAAAGTATGGTTTAAAAGCGTTTTTGCCAAATTTTTAGAAAATTACCCCTATTTATTTAGAAAATTATACCCCTCAAAAATGGCTTTAAACCTATGTTTGTTCAAAGCAACGGGCACTACCGAAACTGGGTTGCGCCAAAACAAAAGATAACCAATATAAACTATTAATTATGAATAAACTCTACAATCAGCGGATGGGGACAGTGCGTAAGCATTTGCATTATTATTCAAAACTGGTGTTAGCAATTGTGATTTTTTTAACAGGCAATTTAACTGCTTTTGCACAAAGTAAGAATGTTGTTGGTGTGGTTACAGATGAGACCAATCAAACGGTTCCGGGTGTTTCCATTTCAGTTAAGGGAACCAAAACAACTACACAAACTGATGCGAACGGACGCTTTAAAATTCAAGTGTTAAGTAGCGATCAGCTCGTATTTAATTATGTGGGTTATGCCTCGCAAACGATAGCGGTTGGAAACAGAACCACCATAAATGTTTCTTTAAAATCGGCGGTTACGGGTTTAAGTGATGTGGTGGTAGTGGGTTATGGAACCACTAAACGTGCTGATTTAACTGGTGCAATTGGTTCGGTAAACATGAAAGATCTGGAACAGGCACCCGTAAAATCTTTCGATCAGGCGTTGGCAGGTCGTGTTGCCGGCGTTCAGGTTTCCACGAGTGATGGTCAGCCCGGTGCGACTGCAAACATAGTCATCCGCGGTGCGGGATCAATTTCTCAGGATAATTCTCCCCTTTATGTTATTGACGGTTTTCCATCTGAAAATGCGAACTCAAACTCCATCAATCCATCAGATATTGAAAGCATTGATGTTTTAAAAGATGCTTCTGCCACAGCTATTTATGGTGCCCGTGGATCAAATGGTGTAATACTGATTACCACTAAAAAAGGTAAAGCCGGTAAACCTCAACTCACTTACAATGCCTATTATGGTTTCCAAAAGGCACCGGAAAAAATTCCGGTTATGGGACCGTATGAATATGTGAAATACCTTCGCGATCTCGATCAGGCTGTTGCAGATTCTACCTATCTTAAAGGCGGAACTACGCTGAATGATTATAGAGATGTACAAGGTTTGGATATGCAGGATTATGTTTATCAAACCGGTCAAAACCAAAATCATGATATTGCTTTAAGAGGTGGAAACGATAAAACCACATATTCCATTTCCGGGAATTTTAACGACCAGAAAGGAATTATTATCTACAGCGGTTTCAAGCGTTACCAGGGAAGATTTGTATTGGATCAGCAGGTAAACGATAAACTTAAAGCAGGAATCAATGTGAATTATGCGTACAGCGAAAGTTTCGGTACGCCAATTTCTGCCACAAATTTCTATGCCTCATCGGTGCTATTGTACTCAGTTTGGGGTTATCGCCCTACCAACGCCTTATCAGGAAAAGATGCTAATTCTGATTTATTGGGTGGCTTGTACGATCCGGCAAATGAAGGAAATTCGGCACAAGATTACCGCGTAAACCCACTGATCAGTTTATCTAACCAACAAACAAAATACAAAACGACCAACCTTGCAGCCAATGGTTATGCAACTTTCAATAAAAATCATAACCTTACTGTTTTAGGGGGCTATTCTGCACAGCGAAATAAAAGTTCATTTCGCTCCATTTATGCCACGCAAGTAGCCAATGAAAGCTTAGGGCTTGATGCGCTCGACCTTGTTCCGGCAGCAAATACGGTCATTTCTGTAAACAGTTCCCGCTGGACTTTAATGTCGTTGTTAGGGAGAGTAAATTATGATTTTAAAGGTAAATACCTACTTACAGCGAGTTTCAGGGCCGATGGATCATCAAAATTTTCGCCGGCTAACCGTTGGGGTTATTTTCCTTCGGCAAGCGCAGGTTGGAGATTTAGTCAGGAGAATTTCCTAAAAGATCAGAAATGGTTGTCGGATGCCAAATTGCGTATTGGTTATGGAGAATCAGGAAATAACCGTGTGAGCGATTTTGCTTACCTGCCCCAGTTAAATTTAGCCAATACCCAGTACTGGTATTCGTTTAATGGCAAACCGGTAGCCATTGGTTCAGTGATTACCGCTGCCGGTAACTATGATTTAAAATGGGAAACCAATGTACAGACGAATTTAGGATTAGACCTCAGTTTCCTTAAAAACCGTTTGGGTTTAACCGTTGATGTGTACAAACGCACCACAGAAGATTTATTGCTGAATGCAAATTTACCCTTCGCAAATGGTGTTCAAAGCGGAACAGGCTTTAAAAACATCGGAAGTTTAGAAAACAGGGGATTGGAAATTACCTTGAACAGCACCAATATCGCCACGAAGAACTTCCGCTGGAGCAGTAATTTTAACATCAGCTTTAACAAAAATAAAATCCTCGAATTAACAGAAGGGCAGAATTCATTGCTTTCCGGTTCAGGAACTTTCTTCGATACAAGTTTTAGAGGATTATCTCCATACATTTCGGTAAAGGGGCGCTCAGTAGGTGAGATGTATGGTTTAATTTTCGATGGTATTTATCAGTACAGCGATTTCGACAGAATGCCGAACGGCACTTATGCACTTAAACCGAATATCCCGAATAATGGTGCTGCGGTTCAGCCGGGAGATATTAAATACAAAGATTTAAATGGCGATTTAACCATTAACGCAAATGACTACACCATTATCGGGCGGGGTTTACCCATTCACACTGGTGGTTTTAGCAATAACTTCAGCTATAAAAACTGGGATTTAGGTGTGTTCCTGCAATGGAGTTATGGCAATAATATCATCAACGCTAACCGTTATGTTTTTGAAGGTGGAATTGTAAGGAACTTTACCCTCAATCAATATGCAACTTACGAGAACCGCTGGACACCAACCAATCCGAGCAACGAATTGTACAAAGCGGGGCGTTTTGTGAATCCCAATTATTCATCCAGAGTAGTGGAAGATGGTTCGTATTTAAGATTAAAAACTGTTCAGTTGGGTTATAACTTCAGCAGCAAGCTGGTGAAAAGTATCGGTATGTCGAGATTACGATTAAATGCCTCGGCGCAAAATTTACTCACTTTTACCAATTATTCAGGTTTAGATCCCGAAGCTTCTGCCCGTCCGGGTAATTTAACGCCAGGTTTTGATTATGGTACCTACCCGCAATCATTTACCGTAACTTTTGGTTTAAACGCAACATTTTAATCATCATTAAAAGATAAGACAATGAAAAATAAATACATTTTGGCTTTTTTATTCGTGATGGGATTATCTTCATCATGCAAAAAGTT
>SEDB01000459.1 GCA_004210715.1 Pedobacter sp. | reverse complement strand
TCAATAACCTCAGCATGGATTTGCATACGGGTAGGGGTAGTGCGATTTGGGCGATCGTTTTGGCTATCGCATCTGCAAATATTTTATTTTTTATCTATTCAGGTTTTGTAATCTGGTGGAAACGCAGGGCAAATGGCATTAAAAATAAATACAAATTTGATCAGGCTGAGTTCATTTTGCTGGTTGGCTCTGAAAATGGCACTACATTTCGTTTTGCCAAAGCGATACAGGATCAGTTGCTGAAAAACGGCAAAACAGCTTTTATGGCTGAACTTAATAACTATAAAAATTTTCCAAAGGCGAAGCAAATATTAGTTTTCGCAGCCACTTACGGTCAGGGTGATGCACCAACCAATGCCACGAAATTTAAATCATTACTCAAAAAAAATCCGCAATCAAATCAGATTGATTTTTCTGTTGTTGCGTTCGGTTCACATGCTTACCCTGATTTTTGCAAATTTGGATATGAGGTAAACAATACTTTATCACATGAAGAATGGGCGAAACCATTGCAGGAAATCCATACGGTAAACGATCGTTCTCCTGAAGAGTTTACGAGGTGGGCGACACTTTGGGCACAAAACTCCAATATCGAATTATCTCAGCTTTCAAAACTTCTGGAAACCAAGCCTGTAAAAACACTGCCATTTAAAGTAGTAGAGAAAACGGTTTCAAGTCAGGAAGAAACTTCTTTTATCATTCGTTTGAGTCCGCAGAAGAGGAAAAAATTTACATCGGGAGATCTTTTGGCAATTTATCCAGCTAATGACCACAGGGAGCGTTTATATTCAGTTGGTAAAATGGGAAAAGATGTTCAGTTGAGTGTTAAACTGCATCGTGATGGGTTAGGATCTGGTTTTTTACATGATTTAGAAGTCGGTCAAATCGCCAATGCAGCTATTGTACGTAATGAGCATTTTCATTTTCCTAAAAAAGCAAAAACGGTTATCATGGTTTCTAATGGAACGGGTATTGCACCATTTTTGGGTATGATTGATCAGTTTGGCCGAGTGCAGGATATACACCTGTACTGCGGTTTCCGAAATCAGCAATCTTTTGCACTTTATGAAAATGCCATCAACAAAGAAACCAGCCTTTTAACTAAGCTTAATGTCGCCTATTCCAGAGAAGGAGAAAAGCGTTATGTGAAAGATCTTTTGTTAAGAGATCAATCTTTGATCTGCGAAACCCTAGAAAATAGTGGTGTAATAATGCTTTGTGGTTCTTTGAGCATGCAAAAAGATGTAATTGCATTATTGGAAGATTTATGCCAGCAGGATCAGCAGAAAAGCATTAGTTATTACCAATCACGAGGGCAAATTTTGATGGATTGTTATTGATATATCCCAAAATTAAATCTGTTTGATCAGAAGATGCGGAGATTAGCTAAGATATTCTCCGCATCTTTGCGGAGAATAAATTTAATCTATTATTTAAACACCTTTTTTCCACTTCTTCAACATTTTCTCATTGATGTTTTCGGAGTGGTAAACCTGCCCGTCATCGCCAAATAAAATACAACTGTAAGCAGGAAATGACTGGATAAATTTCAAGGCAGCATCTTTACCCAAAATCATCATTGAAGTGCTGAAGCCATTGGCCATTTCGGCTTCCGGGCCAAATACGGTAACGCTGGTTAATCCCGTAGCCGGATAACCAGTTGCGGGGTTAATAATGTGAGCGTATCGCTTTCCATTAAAAACTACAAACTTTTCATAGCTTCCAGAAGTGACAACTGCACCATTTTTTAAGGGAACAACAGCGTAAAGACTATCTTTCTGAAAAGGATTTGTAATCCCTATTACCCAGTTTTTCTCTTTGGGCGGTTTGCCCCAGCTGCTCATGTCTCCTGATCCATTCACAATTCCAGCTTTAATTCCTTTTGCCAGCATCATGTTTCGGCACCGATCTGCTGCATAACCTTCTCCCAATGCTCCAAAACCAAT
>SEDB01000458.1 GCA_004210715.1 Pedobacter sp. | reverse complement strand
TTAATATGTTTGCCGATGTTTTCCATATCAGCCACAAAACCCACAAATTTATCATACATCGCACCGCTTAAGCGGGCGATTTCCATTACATTTCTATTCTGTCTTTCCTGTTTCCACATGCTGGCAATGGTACGTAGGGTGGCCAGCAAAGTTGATGGACTCACAATCACGACTCTCCTATCCCAGGCAAAATTAAATAACTCGGCATCTTTTTGTACCGCTATACTGAAAGAAGATTCTATCGGAACAAATAGCAAAACGAAATCAGGAGAATTGATTTTATACAAATCCTGATAGTTTTTGGAAGACAATTCTTGAATATGATTCTTAATGGATGCCAGATGCGCTTTTACATAGCCTTCCCGCTCTTCTTCTGTTTCTGCTGATACAGAACGCTCATAAGCTACCAAACTAACCTTAGCATCAACTACAAGATGTTTATCATCCGGCAAATCAATAACAACATCTGGTTGGTATCTGCTGCCTTCGGCGGATATATGCGAGGCCTGTATGCGATATTCCTGATCTCTAACTAAACCCGAACGCTCTAAAACCTTTTCTAAAATTACCTCTCCCCAATTTCCCTGACGTTTATTATCGCCTTTTAAAGCTTTGGTTAAGTTGTTGGCGTCTTCCTGAATCATTTTACTTTGAATTTGTAATTCAGAGATCACACCTTTCAGAATATTACGTTCATCAGATTCGGCTTTATAAACCTTTTCTACTTTATCTTCAAAAGCTTTGATGTTCTCCTTCAGTGGATTCAAAATAATATCGAGATTGGTTCGATTCTGTTCAATAAATTTTGATGATTTTTCTTCCAGTATTTTATTGGCAATCAGTTCAAAATCTTTATTGAGTTTTTCTTGAGATTGCTCATAACTTGATTTTTGTTCGGCAAGCTTTTCCTTTTCTGCCAGATAGAAGGACCGGGTGCTTTCCAATTCTCGGTTAGCATCTGCCAAACGATCGCGTTCGGCTTGCAATTCATCAATTAAGCGCTGTTGCTCTTGCTTTAACAGCATAGTAATGTGTTCTTTTTCTGTACCAAGGTTAGAAACGCGTTCATCGGCTTTGGCCAATGCTATTTTCAATGAATCATTATCTGCTTTAATTCTTTCGAATTCATCAATAGAGATAATATTTAGGGCATTATGCGGTTTTTTGAAAAATAATAGTACTAAAACCAACAATATAATAACGAGAAGGCCAATTGCAGCAATTTCCATAATGATAAAAATTTTAGTAAAAATCGAGATTTAAAATAGATTTACCAAAATATTTTGCTTTGTTGGTTGCAGATGATCAGCTAAAATTTTAGCTAGCTAAGCATAGAACAAAAAAAATTGATACACTCTTCCTAACCTGAATAGCTACAAAATGATTTTTAATCTGCAGTTCTGCAAGCAAATTTCTTATCATTGGGTTTTAATTATATTCCATGAACGAATTAACAATTCTCATCTCCTGTCCCGATCAAGTTGGTCTCGTTACTAATATTACCAGAGTTCTTGCTGCTCATCAACTCAATATTGTTGCCATGCGGGAATTTGTTGATGAAGCAAACAAAGCTTTTTTTACCAGAATAGCTTGCACTGGTGTTCTGGATAGCAAAACTCAGCTGGAACAAAAACTATTGGGAGCATTACCAAACGAAGCAGAAGTAAATGTAATTACGCAGCAAGAAAAACAAATTGCCGTTTTAGTAACCAAAGAATATCATTGCTTAGCCGAAATTTTGATTAAGAACCAATTTAAAACGCTTGGTGCAAATGTTAAATGTGTGATTGGTAATTATGAATCGCTTCGAGATTTTAGCGAAAAACTAGGTATTCCATACTTTTATGTGGATCATAATGGCAAGGATAAAGCGCAATTCGAAGCAGAGATTAAAGCGATATTGAATCAGTTTGATTTGGATTATTTAGTACTTGCTAAGTTCATGCG
>SEDB01000088.1 GCA_004210715.1 Pedobacter sp. | reverse complement strand
GTGATCATCATTTTACCACCTTCATCTAAATGCGTTTCGTAACCTTTAGCCGCATCCATCATTGCCGCAGCATTAAAATGGAGGTAATTACGCTCCATGAACTGAGATATTGGTCCTCTAGTATTGCTCATTTTGTTTTGTATTGTTTTGCGCAAAAGTAGGCATTTAGCCCGAAAGGATAAAACATTAAAAGTGTTTGGAGTTGAGAGCTTAGCGTTTAAAACCGAATAACCGATTTAAACAATTAGCACTTTATCCACCCTATTATCATCCTGAGCATAGTCTAAGGATCTTTTTTTTTGGAAAGCAGTTACTGTACATTATTAAAGTTAGCCTGGATTTTTGGTCCAAGGCCCAATGAAAAATTGGGTGCTTTTCCCGTCAATCCGGTTTAGGTGGCTAGGCCTTTGGTCCTATTAATGAATTCAAGCTACCGTCATAAAACACACGACCGACTGGCAACAAATAAATTTTAAATAAAATTTCAGTTAATTTGCGGCAATGAAAAAATTTTGCCTGCTCTTAATATTTGTCACACTATCTATAAGTTCATTTGCCCAAATGAAGTTGATCAAAAAGCTGCTTTCTAACGAGAAAGACACGTTGCGTAAGGCCAGCTTTTTACCCATTCCTTCATTTGGCTATGCACAAGAAACAGGTTTTCAATTTGGAGTTGGTGCTATTGTAGGTTTTTATGCAGACCGTTTGGATACCACAAACCGGCCATCATCATTAACGCTTAACCTGAACTATTCTACTTTGAAGGCATACAACATGAGTTCATTGATTGATATTTGGGGTAAGGGAAACAAACTTCATTATATTGGCGAATTGCGTTTCAAACGCATGCCTTTTAATTTTTACGGCATCGGCAACAGCACCGAAGAAACCAGTGAAGACAAACTGATTCAACAACAAATTAAAGTTTTGCTACAGGCAGAGAAACAATTATTGCCAAAAGCTTATACCGGAGTATCACTGGGTTTTGAAAATTATGAATATAAAGATGTGGTTGCAGATGGCATTTTCAGTAAAGATCCATATTATAATAACAGAACCGGAAGCGTTTTATACTTGGGCGTTTCGCAGAGCTATGATGCCAGAAACAATAATAACTACACCACCAAAGGTTTTTTTATTAGAGGTACCTATCAATATGCACCAAATATTTTTTCATCCGGCAACTTTACCGGCAGTCAGATAAAAATTGATGCCCGGAATTTTTGGAGATTAAATAGAAGTTTCGCTGTTGGTGTACAAGGACTTTATAACACCGTAATTGGCAACAACACCCCAATTTACTTACTGCCTCAAATGGGGAATGATGAAATGATGCGTGGATATTATGGCGGTCGTTACCGTGATAAAAACCTATTGGCTTTTCAAGCTGAATTGCGTTATCGCTACAGCAGTAGGTTCGGCGCCACTGTTTTTGGAGGAACCGGAACGGTTTGGGGAATTGACAATTTTTCTGCCGATGCTTTTAAACCCAACTATGGAGCAGGTTTCCGGTATTTCTTCGATCCTGAAAAAGGAATCAGTGTTCGTTTAGATTATGGCATTGGTGAGAAGCGTCCGAATGAAAAGCGACAAAGCGGATTTTACATCAGCATTGCTGAAGCGTTTTAAACCTTAAATGTCTTTTAGAAAAGGCACGACATGGCAAATCTCATTCCGGGATTTGATTTCAGCAAGAGATTTCGACGAAACGATGAAAATCGTTTCTCGCTGCAAAGCGGCACCTTTGGGGCAATAAAGAGCCAACAAAATAAGCAACACATCAATTACTTCTCCTCCGCTCCTCTTCGTTACCAGCTTTCCTTTCCAGCTGTTTTATTTTTTCATTGCCGAAATTAAACCGGGCGGTAAAACGGATTTGTCTCGCATCGTAATAGTTACTATATTCCTGCCTGATGTTATTGATCAAACTACTATACCGATACTTATTCGTTTTTAAAATATCATTTGCATTAAGTGATAGCTGAAGTTTTTTATTCAACAGCAAAGTTTTCAAGCCTAAATCAAGATTACACTGGCTTTTGTTTTCATTTAACCCTTCCACTGTTGGAAATTGATACCAGAAATTTACATCAGCTAATAAAGTTTTAGTTTTATTAAGTGTGAGTTGATTTGAAGTGGAAAAATAGGCACCCGTTCCTTTTAGCTTTGATAAGGTTTGGATAATGCTTGAATTTGAAACGCTGTAAAAAACATCAAATTGAGTAATCGTCTGCCAGTTTTTAAAGGGATTTAGCACGATTGAGTTACTGAGTTGATATTGGATCCCTGTAATAAAATTAACAGGTTTTGACGCTTGTGTATTCGAATTTGCATCAATAAAATTTACATCATTGAAACCATTTTGCATATTACTGAGAGAAAAAGTGCTGGTTAATATACTTTTATAAGTATGAGAGATTTCAACATTGTTATTATAAGAAGGCTGCAAAAACGGATTGCCCTCAGTATACACAAACTGATTGCTATACCAACGGAAAGGATTTAATTTCCGGTAAGCGGGTCTGTTGATTCTTCGTCCGTAGTTGATATTCCATGTGCTTTGATCTGTTGCCCTATATACTACATAAAGCGTTGGAAACAATCTAAAGTAGCTATTTTCATTTCGCTGTCCCACAGAAATACCATCGATTTGAGTGTACTCTCCTCTAAGCCCAATCTGAAAATCCCATTTTCGAAAGGTTTTATTTAGGTTTGCATAAAGCGCTTGCGTATGTTCCCGATAGTTGAATAAATTGCTTTGGTTTAAATCAAGATCGTAAAATGCATTTCGTTTTTTATAAAAGGCAACATCACTTTCATTGTTGATGAAACTCAGTTTAGCCCCAACAGCAAGCTTAAAAGTTTTGAAAGGCAAATCAATATCAGCCTTCAGTGTATATAAGTCTATGCTTTGTTTACTGGTTGATAAATATTCAGCGAATGAGTTAGTTATAAGAGATCCATTTTCTGCATAAGTTTGATTGTTAAAAAACCGGCTCTTATCATCATCAAATTTAAACCAATCGGCATTAATTACGAGTTGCTTTCCTGTTGAATCCAATGACTGCTTCAGATAAAGATTTGCCGCATTGAAATGTGATTTGATTTTTGCATTCGCATCGGAGTTTAAAAGGGAATCCAACGTGCTACTCCTATTCAAAACTTTGGTTTGAATATGCTCTTCCGAATGGAAATTGGTCAAGCCTCCATTATACGACAAGCCGAACACTGTTTTTCTGGAGAGCTGATAATCCAACCCAATTTGTCCGCTGGGCACCGTTCTGAAATTCCGATCCTTATTGACCACATTCCAGGTTTGAGCGGGATAAAAAACAGTACTTTGCTCAAAAGGCACAACTGAACCTTTACGAATGTTGAAGGTAGAATAAATCGTAAATTTATCTTTTCGAAAACTTAAATTTCCGCCAGCAGAGGCCGTTGGGTGAGTAGCTTGTGTGAAAACCGTATTTACTGATCCTTTGAATCCTTCAGCAGTAACTTTTTTAAGTACGATATTGATCAAACCATTATTCCCCTGAGCATCATATTTGGCCGGGGGATTCGTAATCACTTCAATTTTTGAAATCTGATCACTAGCAATCGATTTAAGGTAATTTGATAAATCATCCTGACTAAGCTGAACAAGCTTATCATTGATCATCACATTTACAGCCCCCTTCCCTACCAGCGAAACCTGATCGTTCATCACCCGAACTCCAGGAACTTTGGCGAGCAACTCAAGTGCATCGGTACCAATTGCCGAAATGCTATTTTCTACGTTAAAAATGGTACGATCAATTCTTTTCTCCATCAAAGGCTTTTTTGAATTGATTTGAACATCAGCCAGGGTTTGGGTATTTTCCTTTAGCTGGACATTAATGGACGTATCACTTCGCAATTGAAAACTGCTTTGTTGATGGATATAATTTATTGCAGAAAAAACGATGGTGTATTTCCCCGTGGGTAAATTAACAAAAACATAGTTCCCTAAATGATCTGATTGTGTGTAGCTTGTTTTGTAACCGGCATTGATTAGCTTGATAGAAACAGATGGTATTGAGTGATCTTCAGTAGAAAATACTTTTCCTTGAATAATTTGTTGCGCCTGACTCAAAGAAAATATTAAGGAACCAATGCAAAACATTGCAAGTTTTTTCAACATCACTTTTGGAGGTTAATTATCTGCTTGCCAAAGCTCAAACTTTCCCTTATTTGTTAAATCAAACTTGGCATCTGATCCATCCATTAAAATCCCACTCTTTATAGTCTTGATCTTCACATTCTTAGCACTACCCTTTCTGGTCATACTGTCGTAAATGATTTCATCGGCCATCAAATTAATATCTCCATAAGCTAATTTAGCATTACCATAAAGTTTAACAACCTTTTTATCTTTACTGAACCTAACAGAATCGACAGCAGAATATGATACGCGTTTCATCAGTATATCTTGAGCGGCGGTATTTGTGCCATATTCAGTTATTGAATTGTCGTCAGTATTATAAGTTTTATAACTACCTCGATCTAAATCGTAAATAATTTTGTCCGCTACAACCATTACACCTTCTTTCTCTACACTAGCCTTACTGGCAATAATTAGGTTTTCGTTACTTCTCATTTCTACTTGCTCAGCTCTTAAAACATTGTTGCCAATATTAATAACTGCATCTTCCATTTTCGAAATCTGATTTTTTTTATCAACATTAAGTTTTGTAAAAGAAATAACTTTTGGAACTAAAGCCTTTTTTGAAGTATCAGTTTTTAAAGTCGCCACCTTTTGATGACCATCTTCCTTATAAAATTTATAGAACAACTTCTTATTTTGGACACCAAATGTTCTTACATTTTTAGAGATCGAAATCCAGTCATTAACCAAATAAGATTTAGCGCCGGTTTTCACTTCATGTACAAATCTCAACCTAACATCATCGCCTTTTTTAAAATCGTTTATATAGGCTAACTCCGTTTGTGATTTATCGACAACCAATTTAAAATTGTAGCCATTCGCAAATACGTTAACAATCTTTTTATTACCTGATGATGTTATACTTGAGATTAGTCCATCATTAAACCTCACTCTATTTCCCTCATACAAAAATGGGTAAACTACAGGATCTTGCATTTGATAAATAAGTTTGTCTCCTGAGAAAATCTGCTTTGGCTTGATGTAAACAAAATTTTCACCTTTGGTAAAACCTGTTGAGGCAACTACAACTTTCAATTCATCAGCTGATTTTAAAAGATTTAGCGTTTGCTGGCCAATATATATTTTTGGCAGGATGTAAGTTTTGCCTTGTGATTCAAATAATTTACCCTCATGTATACCAATTTTGGATTTTGATTTATAATCTTCCTTTGCGATGCCTGTTAAGGTTTTTCCTAATGCAAATTCAGAGATTTCTTTCAATTCCAAATATTCTTTAGAGGTAAAATAGGGATCGGTTTGTTTCACATTTGGCAAAGGCAATTCATGATATTTTGAAACCTTATTTTTTGATGAATCCTGTGAAGAAACATCCTTTTCTGAAACCGACTGTGCATAAACTACCTCAACTGCGAATAGCCAAAGCAATCCAAATACTACTGGCAAGGCCAACAAATACGTTAATTTTTTCATGTTTTTAGATTTTGAGTTAAACAACATTTTAATTCGATCCTTAATCGGGCTTTTCACAAAATTGTGAATCAATGGCATATCGTTTTTAGCGACTGCTAGCCTCAAAAGTAAATTTGCATAAACCTGACTTCCACAACTCGAAGATGTAATTTCATCCGCTTCGTATTCATGGTTTTGCTCCACCGCTTTATCAAAGAGATATATTACAGGATTAAACCAGAGCACCGTCTTAAATAAAATCAGCAAAATTTTATCAACCGAATGGTAATGTTTTGCATGAACACTTTCGTGGGTTAATAAAACCTGCAATTCATTTTCGCTCAGTTGATCATTTATGAAAACATAATTGAAAAAAGAGCAATTGGTAAATCCTTCGGTTTTGGATATCAACTTTAATCCATCGATTTGCTTAAAACCTTTTGCATATCTCAACAGGGCAAACAAACGCCAGGCGCAAACCAATAAAAGCATTACAGTGATGCTCAGGTAAGCGTAAAAACCGGTTATATTCCAATCTATTTCAGTTCCCTGTTGCGGCTCGTATTCAACTGCCAAAGGTTGTACCATCTGGAAGGGTTCGTTACTTAGTGTCTCGAGTTGAGGCTTTTCACTCCATTCCCTGATTTCTGGCGCCTGTACTTCGCGTTTAACTTCGAACTGCAGGGCTGGGATAATAAAACTTAAAAACAATGACCCGAGCAGATAAAACCGATTGAATTTAAAGAAAGTCAGTTTCTTTAATACCAGCAGATAAACAGCAAAGAATAAAACTGTGCAGGCACTTACCTTAAGCAAATACATTAACCATTCCATCATCTATAATTTAGCAGCCACGTTTAGAAAAAACCACAAAACCATCTAAAATCAAATTGCTGATTTTACGCAGATTAGCTTCTTGCTTAATAAAATCCAAACTCTTCTGGTCAGTAATATTTCCCAGTTCAATTAAAACCGCGGGTGTTTTAGATTCCCTCAAAAGAAGCAGACTGGCATTTTTAAGTGAATCCTGAACGGTAATGCCATCCGCTTGCTTAAGTTTACTTAGAATACCTGCGCCCAATTCTTCTGCAATTTTAATGTTGCTGTTTAATTTTGAAACGTAAACTTCTATCCCACCAAAAACCACCGGAGCACCTTTAGGCGTTGCATTATGGTGGATGGAAATAAATGCCGTGGCCAACTGAAGTGGCAAGCGATCGCGAAGCGCTATAAACTCATCAGTGCTTCTGGTCAGGCGAACTTTTATACCTCTTTTTTTGGCCTCTTCCTGCAAAATTTTAACCGCCCTCAGGTTCATATCTTTTTCCAATTGCCCATCCAATGCTACAGAAGCGGCATCTTTACCACCATGTCCGGCATCTAAAACTAAAACTACTTCAGCTTCATTAAATGCAGGTTTTGCATTTGGATCAAGAACAATACTGGTTTTATACGATTTATCCTGATAAAGATTATAAGTGGAAAGAGACTGATTATCCTTAGCAACATTTCGCTGAACAATTACTTCTTTTCGATTAATAAAAGCTACAGAACAAAGTAGAACCATCGGAATTACTGAAAAATAAAGTAGCTTTTGCACCTTGTTATTGGGCTTTTTGTACAACATCATAATTCTATTTTTTAGTGGAAGTTTACTGAAACTGTTTGTTGTAAAATTTGTAGCTGGCGTAGCCAAGTTTAATAAAAGAGCAGCATAAGTATGCTTATCTGCTGATTTTAGAACGGCTTCATCGGCCAAAAACTCGTGATTATGCTCCAATGCATTTCTCCAGAAATATATGATTGGATTAAACCATAAAATACAGGCAATAAAATTGATCAATAACTTATCAATGGCATGTGCCTGGGCAAGATGTGCTGATTCATGGGTGATGACCAATTGCTTTTCATGCGCTTCCAAAGACTCATCAACAATAATTTTGTTTAAAAATGTACAGTTTTTTATTGCTGAATCCGCTTGAACGTAAACAAGTGTTCCTACTTGCGAGGAAATATTTTTTCTAATTGAATAGCTAATGGAGCCGATCATCCATAAAGTTCGAATAATTAACCCTGCCATGATAAAACAATACAGAAAAGTGGCGACTTGATTCCAATCTACCGGTTGTTTTTTAAGAGCGCTGGCACTTTCAAAATCCTTTTCGGTAATTGTACCTTTACCGTACGCTACTTTGGAAATCAATTCTTTTTTGGGTATTACAACTTCTTTTCTGCTCTCTACGGTTAAAGCTGGAATCAGAAAACTAAAGAAAAGTGCTGATAACAGGTATAACCGATTAAGCTTAAAAAACGTAAGTTTTGATAGTAGAAATTGATAAGCTGCGAAGAAAACAACCGTACAGGCTGAAACTTTTAATAAATAAATTAGAATCATGATTTAGCATTTTCACTGATGAGCTTTTTGATTTCTTCTATATCCTTTTCACTTAATTTTTCTTCTTTTACCATAAAAGACAAAAGGTTTGCCGGTGAACTGTCGAAATAACCAGAGAACATTTTCGAAAAAGTGGTTTTGGTGTACTCGTCTTTCGTAATGGCTGGAAAATATTCATACGTTTTTCCGTAAGCCTTATAATTTACATAGCCTTTTTTTTCGAGCAACCTTACAATCGATGAAATGGTATTATAAGGCGGCTTAGGTTCATCGTCCAATTCGTCGATAATATCTTTTACAAAAGCTTTTTCCAGCTTCCATAAAATTTGCATAATACGCTCTTCGGTCTTAGTTAATTCTTCCATACTCAAACTTATAACTTATTTTTCAGTTATACAACTAATTAAACAGTTATATAACTTATTTTTAAGTTTTAAAATACAGTTAATTGATTTTCAAGCGATTAATTTTTGTTAGAAAATGAAAGCTTGGAGTCCTTGGCCAATAAAGCCCCGCCATTTGCTATAGCCCTCGTGAAAAACTCGGGGCTGCCGCGGCTGTCGGGTTTAAAAACTGAGTAGGGAATTCTTGGGATTGTTGCCCACCCCTTGTTTCAATCATTAACTTATGTCGAAAACAAAAATATTTTTCATCCTGAGTTTCCCAAAGTTTCGGGACAAGTATTCGAACAACAAATATTTTCGTTTGTGAATGCAAAAAAGTCTTCGACAGGATCAGATTGACGACGCTTCATAACTATCATTCAACGGCTTTGCGAGGACGCAAGACATCATAATTTCATTCGGGAGTTTCTACTCCAGCAGTGAGATTGCCACAAAACAATGAAAAAATCGTTTTTCGCGATGACGAGCGGGCGGTAAGCAACGTTCTTTGTACTTAAACCCGATCGAAGTGAATGCCACAATTTTTCATTGGGGCAGAAACGGGAGCGGGACTGAAAACCGCCATCAACTCAGAACAGTTAATTTCCAAAAAACTCATCCTTTGTGTACAATTTACTTGATGAAAATCGATGGTCAATTAATTTTAATACAGTACAGCGG
>SEDB01000457.1 GCA_004210715.1 Pedobacter sp. | reverse complement strand
ACCTGTTCTTCCAAAATTTCTATAATGTCGCCATCAACTTTGCTGATGTAGGTTTCGCCCCAAGCCGGATATTCGTTAGGTTGTGGTCGGTTCATATCTTAAACTGCTTTTTAAAATGATTCTGAAGGTTGTTCCTTTGCCAAGTTCCGATTCTTTCACGAAAATCTCTCCGCTGTGGTAATTTTCTACAATACGTTTGGTTAAAGATAAACCCAATCCCCAGCCACGTTTTCGTGTCGTATATCCGGGTTGAAAAACGGCGTCAAATTTTGATCTTGGAATACCTTTTCCACTGTCGGTTACATCAATAAATACTTGTTCTTTTGCTAAATTTTCAATGATGTTAACAGAAATAGAACCTTCATTTTCAATGGCATTTGCCGCATTTTTCAAAAGATTTTCCGTTACCCAATCGAACAAAGGAACATTTAGTAATGCCCGAACCTGTTCATCACCAGTAATGCTAAATTTCACTTTATCTGATGTACGAACTTTAAAATACCTGATAAAATCGCTGATTACAATGTAAACAGTATGATCTTCGAGAATTGGTTTTGAGCCAATTTTGGAGAAACGATCGGTAATAATTTCCAAGCGTTTAATGTCGTTTTCCATTTCAGCAATCAATGGATCATCTTCTGCATCAAATTTGGATTTCATCAGTTCAGTCCAGGCCATGAGTGAAGATATGGGGGTGCCGAGTTGATGTGCCGTTTCTTTCGCCAAACCCACCCACACGTGGTCTTGTTCATCTCTTCGGGCAGAACTAAAAGCCGCATAAGCCGTTAAAAGAAAAAGAAAAATTACGCCCATTTGGATGTATGGGAAATATCGAAGTTGGGTAAGGATAAATGAATCTTTGTAGTAAGCAAGTTTCTCTTGTCCCATAATGTTCATAACTAAAGGACGGTGCTGCTTGCGCATAGTCTTAAGTTCTCTTACAAAATATAGACTATCGTAAACTAATTTATCGTTATCCGGATACCAGGTTTTTGTACTATCTAATCCGCTGGAAGATAAAATTGTTCCATCATTATTTACAACAATAACAGGCATTTTTGTGTTTTCACGCACATCTTCCACCACACTTGTGAAATTGTCATTATCATACAAAAGCATGGAGCGTTCTGTAATTTTAACCCAAAGCTGAAATTGTGCGGCTTCTTCACGTTCCATTTTTTTCACGAAAGAATCGGTGTAAAATACTGATGCTATGCCGATTAGGATCGCAAATATGAGCAGGAAAAACTTCCAGCGGCGTTTCTTTTGATAAGGGTTCATGCTTTAGAGAGGCAAAATACAAATAACAAAACGAAAAAAACACAAAAACTATATCTTTGCAGCGTCTTGCGTTTTTCGTATGGCGATAAGCGTTTAAACGCCAACCGCTCAACGCCAACCGCTCAACAAACCAATTATGGATAAGAAAGTTAGAGTAAGATTTGCCCCAAGCCCAACCGGAGGACTGCATTTAGGCGGTGTTCGTACGGCATTGTTTAATTATTTGTTCGCCAGAAAAAATAATGGAACCTTCGTGTTGCGTATAGAAGATACCGATCAAAATCGTTTTGTAGAAGGTGCAGAACAATATATTGTAGATTGTTTAAACTGGTGCGGCATCACGCCGGATGAAAGTCCGGACAACCCGGGAGCTTATGGGCCATACCGCCAAAGCGAGCGCAAACCGAGTTATGGAAAATTTGCAGAGCAGTTGATTAACGATGGTTATGCCTATTATGCATTTGATACCCCGGAAGAATTGGATGCAAAACGTAAAGAAATTCCAAACTTTCAATACGGGCAAGCTACACGCATGCAAATGCGCAACTCTTTAACACTTACTTTAAGTGAGGTAGAAGAATTATTAGCAGCAAATACGCCTCACGTGGTGCGTTTAAAAGTTCCGGAAGATGAGATTGTTCATTTCAATGATTTGATCCGTGGCGATGT
>SEDB01000456.1 GCA_004210715.1 Pedobacter sp. | reverse complement strand
AAAATAAACTGTGTCAAAAGTTAAAATTACTAACTTTAGATACAGTTTATTATGACGAGAGAAGAGCAGCTCGATTATGAGCTAATGAAACAAAAAGCCCTTGAGCAATTGCGTTCGGGCAAATCCTTGTATGGTAAAGATGGTGCGTTCGCCCCTTTGCTTAAGAGTTTTCTTGATTCTGCCCTTGAGGCAGAAATCGAAACCCACCTTGACGAGAATGAGCGTTTTTCAGGTAACCGGAAAAATGGCAAGACCTCGAAGGACATCAAAACATCCGTTGGAACAATTTCTATCCAGACTCCCCGCGATAGAAACTCCACCTTTGAGCCTGAGATCGTCCGCAAGAGGGAGACCATCCTAGCTGAGAGCCTCGAGAGTAAGATAATCGGCATGTATGGTCTTGGGATGAGCCTTAGGGATATTTCGAGGCACATTAAGGATATGTATGATACTGATATCAGTCATACAACACTTTCCGCTATCACCGATAAGATTATACCCGAGGTAAAGGAATGGCAATCTAGGCCGCTTGAGGAACTTTATACAATCGTTTGGCTTGACGCTATGCATTACAAAGTAAAAGAAGATCACCGAATGGTTTCACATGCTGTCTACAATATACTTGGAATAAACCGTCACGGACATAAAGAGCTTTTAGGAATGTACGTTTCTCAGAGCGAGGGCGCCAATTTTTGGCTGAGCGTAATTACCGATCTGCAGAACCGTGGAGTTAAGGATATCCTGATCGCCTGCATTGATAACCTGAACGGATTTCCACAGGCGATCAATGCTGTTTACCCGCAAACGGAGATACAAACATGCATTGTTCACCAGATACGGAATAGTTTAAAATATGTTGCCTCAAAAGATCAGAAGGCCTTTATGAAAGATTTAAAGCCCGTCTATCAAGCTGAAACGCTTGAGCTGGCAGAGCTGAGGCTAGATGAGCTCGATGAGAAATGGGGCAAGAAATATGAAAAAGTGCTGGAGTCCTGGAGAAGAAACTGGTCCAAACTTACCGCCTATTTTCGATATGATGCTGCCATCAGAAAACTCATTTATACGACCAATACTATTGAGGGATTTCACCGACAGGTTAGAAAAGTCACCAAAACAAAGGGTGCATTTACATCAGATATGGCATTGCTGAAGCTGATCTATCTGGCGCAAAAGAACATCAGCCAGAAATGGACTATGCCTCTGAGCAATTGGGCAACAACTGCTCAGAAACTCGCCATTTGGTTTCCTGATAGAATGATATTAGATTTGAACTAAAATTTTTTGAGAAGCATTATTTTAGATTGACACAGTTTGTTTTACATACCCGATTCTAAAATAAAAAAGAGGCTTTCGAGCCTCTTTTTTATTTTAATGTCTGCCATGTTTTTCTCGGTGTCCTCTCGAAAATAAACTAGAGTTTACCCTTTTATCATGATGTCGTTTATCAACCTTATACGATCTATAGTTATTTCTTTTTGGCGCACTATATCTCACTCTGTTTCCGCCACCGTATGAAGACCTATAAATGTTTGAACGATTTGAATACTTTACGCGATGTGTATTGTAGCTTCTGTACGGACTATTGCCATACACTACTACCTTCCTTCCGCGATGTAAGTCATATCCTCTATGTCTAACTGGTAAATTCCTTGATCTAATCCACCGGTTTCCATTTAAATAAACAAATTGTCGTTGTGGAACGTAATAATAAGATTGTACCTCGGGCAAATAATAATAATTAACGTTTTGATAACCAACCGGAACCCAGGCAGGCTGCGTACCAATGTTTACATTTAAACTTACTTGAGCGTTAGATTGATTTGATGTTAAAGCCACGATACCTACAATCGCGGAGATGATTAATAACTTTTTCATAATCGTTTCTATTTGTGTGTACTGATAGAATTCAAACGCTGTGCCAAATTTTCTATTGTAACAGAGATATAAAAAA
>SEDB01000455.1 GCA_004210715.1 Pedobacter sp. | reverse complement strand
AAACCTCTTTTTTACCCAAATTAATCATGGGTTCAATTGCCAAAACCAGGTTTTCTTTGAGCATTAAACCCGAACCTCTTTTACCATAATTAGGCACTTGTGGATCTTCGTGCATGCTTTTCCCTAAGCCATGGCCAACAAAATCCCGTACCACGCCGTAACCTTGTTTTTCATTATGGTTTTGAATGGCAAAACCGATGTCGCCCAATCTTTTGCCTACAACAGCTTCTTTTATGCCCACAAACAGTGATTCCTTGGTTGTTCTAACCAAATCAACAATTTCCTTACTGGCCTCTCCAATGATAAAGGTATAAGCGTGGTCACCATGGTATTCATTTTTGATCACACCGACATCTACTGAAATGATATCGCCATCTTTTAATATTTCTTTCCCTGGAAAACCATGAACTACAACATCGTTAACGGAAGTGATGATGTGATGAGGAAAACCGCTATAGTTATAAAACGATGGTATAGCACCGTGATCTAATATAAATTCATTAGCAAGTTTATCAATTTCAATGGTTGCTAAACCCGGGCGTAAAATTTTAGCGATTTCAGATAAGGTTTCGCTTACCAAAAGTGCACTGATTCGCATCAGTTCCACTTGTTCGTCAGTTTTGTAGAAAATCATTGCCGCAAAATTACAAATAAGTTTTTAAATGCTTATTTCTTTATAATGTTACAAGTTTTATACCCAGACTGTACCAGCGTGAAGGAAGCGGAATAGCACCTATCTCAAAATATTGTGTATTGAAAATGTTCTGTGCATCAATATAAATTGTGAATTTATCGATGGATTGACTTAACCTAAAATCATTAATCCAGTAGGATTTACTTGTCATACGCTGGTTAAATCGGGTAGCCAGAAGCATTGAAAAATTGTGGTATTTAAAATCAAGAGTATTGGTTATCTGGTGTTTCAAAGCAGAAAGCTGATACTTTGAAGCCAGTACCTGTGTCATTTTTTTAAATTTCGAATCCAGATAAGAGTAAGCTAAATTAATGTTGAACTTCGAGTGATCGTTGATGTCAAAGTTGTAATTTGAACGCAAGCTGATTCCTCTGGTAATCATTGAACCTACGTTGTTTGCCTGAAAAGGCTCGGTGGTTACCAGTCTGGTCCAATCGATGAAATTATCAATACTTCTATAAAAAAAACTCGAATTTAAAGTCAGCTTTCTCTTGATAAATTTCAAACCTATTTCACTTTGAAAGGCATTTTCTGGCTTCACATCAGGATTGCCAATGTTACCGGGGCGTTGGTTGAGGTATAAATCGGTAAATGACGGAATGCGCTGGCTGGTTCCTAAGCTTCCGATAAACTTAAATTCATCTGTAAGCGCATAACTTGCATCAATACCTGGATAAATTTGCCATTTGTAAGATGAATTATAGTTGAGATAGGCTCCGGCATTTACATTTAATCTTTCGAAAAAGTTTGTGCGGTATTGCGCATAAAAACCAGCATTTTCACGACGATGATTGCCAATATTTGATGAATTGATGTCTTCACTTCTAATTTCCGCACCGAAGCCTAATTCACCATCGTTGGTTTTGTAAGTACTGGTTACTTCGGCCGCAAATGAATTTGTACTGTGTTTACTTACCCCGGCATTTGGATTTACATTACCAAAGTAGCGGTAATTATCAAAGTTGTATCGATAACTTAAACGAGGCAACAATGTCCACCGATTTGATAAAATATGTTTGGATTGAATAGAGGCTAAAGTGGTTTGTACGGTTTCTAATGAATTTTTATCACCCGGAGCGGCGTAAAATCCATTGGCGCCAAACTCGTTTTTGGTATAACCGAAAGAAGCATTTAGCTCGTTCGATTCATCAAACTGAAAATTCCCTTGATAAAGCAATTTGGTGTTTTCAAATTGGGTATTGAAACGATAACCGTTACTTTTATCATGTGAGCCAAAAAGAGAGTGCTGCTGTTTTTCTTT
>SEDB01000454.1 GCA_004210715.1 Pedobacter sp. | reverse complement strand
CCCATCCATCCTGAACTTCCCAACGATAATATTCGTATTCTTTCAGTTTATAAACGCCTGGCTTTTCTTTGTTTACTTTCATATCCAAAGGTGTAAGCACATTGGCGAGTGTTTCATCTGCATCGGCACGGAAACGCCAATCGGCGTAGTTTACCCACTTATCTTTTACCTGTGGCTCAGAATATTTAATCTGAACCTTAAAACGCGTTTGAATTTCTTTTAGAACATCAACAAGTGGTTTTTTATAAAATTTATCTGTGTTTTGGGTTTGGGCGGAAAGGTTTGTAAAAAGGAAGAATGAAAAAATTATTAAAGTCGATTTCATAAAAATCCCTCCCCCTGCCCCCGACAAAGGGGAATAGCATGATGCAGATAACGAACGTACGCCATTTTGAACTTGTTTTAGATTCTTAAATGAATAGACATATTGCTTTAAAGATGCTGAGATAAATTCAGCAAGACGAATGCAAAAACCATTGCTAAAACATTTTTCCACTGCGGTCGAAATGACGGTTTGAAAAAATGAAGACTTATCTAATCTCATGGTTCTTCGCTTTTAGTTTCTGTAATTACTGGTGCCGTGTAACCGTTCAATTTTGGCCAAACACCATTTTTAATTTTCTTCAATTTCAACTTTGATGGATCGACAATCACATGCTTGATTTTTTCCCTTCTCCAGGTATAAATAAAGTGTAACATACCATCAGCAGTTTGAATTACAGCAGGGTAAGAATATTGGCTAATCGGCGAATCTTCTAAAATTAAGGCTGCGTACCATTCTTTTCCATCTTTAGAAATCGAAACATTCAGAGGAGTTCTTGCGCCTTTGGCTAAATCGCCTGGAGGCAAAACATGGTTATAAACCAATACATGTCGACCATCTTTCATAGTTACGGCATCAGTCCCAGAGTTATTATTAGGTAAGGAGGTTTTGGTCATTGGCGTCCAGGTTTCTCCGTTATCCTCCGACCATGATTCTGCAATTGCCCGATTAGCAGTTCTGGCTAAAATCTGTAACTTCCCATTACCATGCTGCAGAATACTTGGTTGAATAGCTTTGATTCCGTTTTCAACCAACGGACCAACTGTTCTCCAGGTTTTACCGTTGTCTTTTGTTACCTCAAAATGAATTTTCCAGCCATCGCCCTCTTTACTTGATGGCGCAAAAAGATTTCCATTGCTTAATAAAACAGGTTTATTTTTAACAGGACCAATATTTCCATCTGGTAATTTTATAGCTTCCGACCAAGTTATTCCGCCATCTTTTGATGTTTTCATTAAGCCCCACCATTCTGATGGTTTGGGTCCGATTTTATAAAACAATACTAAATCTCCGCCAGGAACCTGATACAATACAGGATTCCAGGTTGGTAATCTTTTGCCATCTGGTTGAACACCATTTGCTACAGAAACTGGTGCTAACCACTTCCCATCAACAAAACGACTGATGTAAATTTCCACATCAGGGTTTCTTTCTTTTGTTCCACCAAAGAAAGAAGCTACTAAACCTGTCGAAGTTTCGGCAATGGTTGCAGAATGGCACGACGGAAATGGGGCTTTATCATATAGATATTCTTGTTTTACAACTCCAGTTTGCCATTTTTCTAGCTGAGCCTTAGCGCTTGCTGCAAGTGCAAAAGCAAGTCCTAATGTGATGTATATTTTTCTATTTAACATAATTTTATTTAAATCAGCTATCTATCAACGGTCGTCATTGCGGGGAACGAAGCAATCTTACTACTATAGTTGTAGCGACCGCTTTAGGATTGCTTCGTGCCTCGCAATGACGATAAGCTTAAGCAAAATGTTTACTGCTTTGCCTTATTTGCTTTTTCCTCTTTTATCTTTTTAGTGTAAGCACTGTAAAGCGCTCTCCAACTGCGTCCGTTATTGTTCAGCATTTGCTCTGATTTCGTTTTATAGATTTCAAAAATTGCAGAAATTTGTTTCATATTTTTATAATCAACAGC
>SEDB01000453.1 GCA_004210715.1 Pedobacter sp. | reverse complement strand
AAAGCAATTAATGCTGAAGCCATTATTCTTCCGGCAATTACCGATTCAGTTTCTTTTCAAAAATGGTTACCAAATGTGAAAGGTAAGTTGGTTTTAATTTCTATGAACCAACTTTCTGGCCGACCAGAAAAAAACTGGGAAGAATTCGCGACTAAAGATTTATTTGAAAAATATAAAAAAGATAAAGCCGATGCTTTGAAAGCCTGGAGTGCTGGCATGGCAAAAACGGGTTTAAATGCTAAAAATTTAGCCATAGCCATTGAAAATAATGGAGCTGCAGGTATCATTATCAACAATTGGTCGCAAGGTTTCGGGGTAGATAAGATTTTCGGAGCGAATACCACGAAAATCCCTACAGTGGATTTATCTGTTGAAGATTATGGTTTAGTTTACCGTTTAGCGCAAAGTGGAAACAAACCAACGCTAAAGATTGAATCAGAATCGAAAGAACATGGCGTAGTACCAACTTTTAATACTTTGGCAGAAATTAAAGGCAAGCAAAAACCTAAAGAATACGTAATGCTTTCCGCTCATTTTGATTCATGGGATGGCGCAAGTGGCGCAACCGATAATGGTTCAGGTACAATTATGATGATGGAAGCCATGCGTATTTTAAAGAAATTTTATCCTAACCCAAAACGTACCATTTTAGTTGGACATTGGGGAAGTGAAGAACAAGGTTTGAATGGCTCACGGGCTTTTGTAGAAGATCATCCGGAAATTGTAGGCAATTTACAGGCTTTGTTTAACCAGGATAATGGAACTGGTCGCGTGGTCAATATCGGTGGCCAAGGTTTTGCTAAATCGAAAGATTACATTACGCGTTGGTTGTCAGCAGTTCCTGATACGATTAAAAACCAGATCAAAACCAGCTTTCCAGGTATGCCGGGCGCAGGTGGTTCTGATTTTGCATCTTTCGTAGCGGCTGGTGCATTGGGTTATTCTTTAAGCTCTACCAGCTGGGATTACGGAACTTATACCTGGCACACCAATCGTGATAGCTATGATAAATTAGTTTTTGATGAAATTCGCAGCAATGTAATTTTAGCTGCGATTATGGTTTATATGGCTTGCGAAGATCCAGAAAAAACTTCGACAGAAAAAGCTACTGATTTACCTGTAAACGAACGTACTGGAAAACCAGCTGCCTGGCCAGAAGCCAGAAAAGCCACTCGTAAAGGTGGATTGTAAATAGGAATTATAAATATTTTAAAGGAGCACTTGGAAACAGGTGCTCTTTTTTTTACATCGCTAACATTTCCATTATAAAATGGAGCAAGTACTCTATTTCATTTCGCAAAAAATAAGTTTTTCTAGGCTAAAATTTAAAAATCGGGCGATCGTCATTTCGACCGTAGCGGAGAAATCTTTTAACAAGTTAGAAACATTTAACTAGACTGAAAGACCTTTTCTCGGGTTACCCTAAATGAAGATGTAATTATCACTAATTTAATTTTGAAGCGCAAAACCTGTAATTCATGGCTTAGGTTCTGTCCCACCAATACTACAATCTTTTGGTGAAAGTATTATGAGCACTGTAGTTTGAGTTAACCAAAAGGATTTTCGTTATGTCGGGGCTATTTAACTTTATGCATCAACATTTTGAGTGGTTCCCATGCAATGCGCTTTCTTCCTAAACCCGATAAAGTGGAAATACTTTTTTTATAACGCCGTATTGAATAGAATGTCACGTCGTTGCTCCTCGCAATGACGATGAAAAAACGAACGATAGAAGTTAAAAAAAGATTGGAACAATAGCGGGACTTTCGGAGCCGAAGAATTACTGCATTTGCTTTTCAAATAATTTCAAGAATATGTTTTGAAATTTAATGGTCTTCGACAAGCTCAGAGATTTGATATCTACTCCTCTTTCTTCTTGAACTTATAAAACAAATAGCCAAGAAAAGGAAGGATCAAAATACTGCCCAATAATAGTGCTAAACCTAAACTGTAAATGGTTTTCGGTGGACCAACGGTTT
>SEDB01000087.1 GCA_004210715.1 Pedobacter sp. | reverse complement strand
TCATCTGGCAAGCTTTATTTTGGCGGGATAAATGGATTTAATGCATTTTATCCTGGCGAAGTACAAACGAGTACATCTACGCCGAAAGTTTCATTTACCAATTTTCAATTATTCAATAAGGATTTAGATTTGAATGATGAGAACAGTCCTTTGAAACGCTCAGTAAATTATACTGATGAAATTGTACTCAATTACGATCAATCGGTATTAAGTATCGAATATGCTTCATTAAGCTTTATTGCACCTAATAAATTGCAATATGCTTTCAAAATGGAAGGTTTTGATAAAAGCTGGAACAATGTTGGCAGTCAAAGAAAGGCTACTTACACCAATTTACCAGCCGGAGAATATATTTTTAAAGTGAAGGTAATTGATGATTTGGGCGCTGATATTGGTACTATATCCAGTATCAAGGTTACTATTCTTCCGCCTTTTTATAAAACCATAACGGCTTATATTATTTACCTCCTACTTTTTATTGTTGGCGCCATTTGGTTACGCCGTTATGTTTATGAAAAAGAACGTAAGCGGAATGAAATGAAATTGGAACGACTAAAAAATAAAAGTGAGCAGGATTTCTATAAGCAAAAGATAGAATTTTTTACGGCAATGGCGCATGAGATCCGAACACCACTATCGTTGATTATTGCTCCATTGGAAAGACTTTTGTCAAAAAAGGAAAAAGATCCGGATAGTTTGGATCAGCTACAAGTGATGGAAGAAAATTCTGATCGCTTGCTTACGCTGGTTAATCAGCTATTGGATTTTAGACGAATTGAAAGTGATATTTTTGAAATTCATCCAGAACCAATTGACTTAATTTACCTCGTAAATAGTATTCGCGATCGTTTCTCGCCAATTGCGGTGAAACGTGGACTGGAATTTTCGGTTGTAAGCGCATTTAACAAACTTGATGTAAATGCTGATCCTGAAGCTTTGATGAAGATTTTAAGCAATTTATTAATCAATGCTTTCAAGTTTGCCAGAAATAAACTGGAGATAAAAGTAAACGATTTACATACCGAAGAAAATGGACAGCAAATGATTTCCATTAGCGTGGAAGATGATGGAATTGGTATTCCGAAAGCACAATTGGATTCTATTTTCAAAAAGTTTTTTAAAGTATCAACCGAGGAGCATCATTATACCAATCTTGGAGGCACAGGTATCGGCTTAGCGCTTGCGAAATCATTAAGTGAGAAACATGGTGGAAAGCTCGATGTTAAAAGTGAAGAAGGTGTGAAAACTACTTTTACTGTATTAATTCCTTTTATGCAAAATGAAATTTCCGTAAGCAACGAGCTTGAAGAAATACATGAAGAACGTGAAGGAAAACAAACTGTGCTAGTAGTAGAAGATGATCCATCATTATTGGAATTTTTATCAAAGAGCTTTGTTGCTGAGGGTTATTATACCATCAGATCCAAAAATGGTAAAGAAGCACTAAAACAGTTGGATAACCATCACATCGATCTGGTTATCTCTGATGTGATGATGCCTGTTATGGATGGTATTGAGCTTTGTAAAATCATTAAAAATGATATTGATTACAGCCATTTACCAGTGGTTTTATTAACTGCTAAAACCAATACTGATGCAGAAATACAAGGGTTGGAAAGCGGGGCAGATGCTTACATCTCCAAGCCTTTCAAGTGGAAACAACTTTCGTTAGTGATTAAAAACCTGCTCGAACTGCAATCTAATTTAAAACAACGTTTTGCCCAAAGTCCGCTAGAAGGAACGGAAATTCTGATCAGTGGAAATAGAGATAAAAAATTCTTAGAAAAAATTACCCAGATTATCGAGGCCAGAATTTCCGATCCTCAGCTTTCTGTTGAAGATTTGGGTAGGGAAGTGGGTTTAAGCAGATCGAGTTTGTACAAAAAAATTAAAGCTAAAACTGGTCATGTTCCAAATGAATTTGTGCGATTGATTAGATTGAAAACTGCAGCCAAATTATTGGTAGAGCAGGAATATACTATTGCCGAAATTGGCTACATGGTGGGTTTTAACTCCCATTCGTACTTTAGCAAATGTTTTTTTACGCAATTTGAATTAACGCCTACAGAATTTGCCGAAAAGCATAAAAAAGATATTCCAGTAGATTAACTTACTGGAATATCTTTTTTAAAATAAATCAGTTTGTGTTTTCAAATTGTTTTGTTCCGGCCTTGTAGTACAATTCTGCAATGGTTTTTTGATAGCTGGAAATCATGCTTTCCTGCTTAATTTTCATATCAATCAACTTCGTTTCGCGACTGTTGATCAAAAATAATGTGCTTTCTCCAAGGGCAAATTTTTGATTTTCTCCGGTTACTAAAATCTGTTGATTTTCGATGCTTTTTTGCTGTACGGCTAACTGTGCAGAATATGCAGAAAGGTCATTGTACGAAGCCAAGATATTGTTTCTGATTTCCCTGCCAAACTGTTGAAGTTCGTAGTTTACTTCTTGCTGTTTGATTTTTACCTCACGAAGCTTTCCTCGTTCTGATCGTAGAAATAGTGGAAAAGCAAATTCAACGCCTAATTTGTAATTGCTCCAGTTAAAATCATAGTATCCAGGAATGTTGCTGTTAAAATTGGTGCGGTTAGAAATCAAATTACCAATTACATTTAATTTTGGCTTAAGCAATTCTTGCCGGTAACTTCTTTCGATAGCTAGTTGTGCACCTTTACTACGTAATTTTACCAGTTCGGGATGCTGGTTGGCAGACTGACCTAATAGTGTATCCAATACCAAGGGATTTAATCGATTGGGTATTTCGGTAATATTTTGAGGTAACGCATCGGCAGGAAGCTCCAATGGATTTCCATTTTCATTCCAAAGATGGTTAGACAAAACCAGGCGGGCATTTTGCAATTCAATCGCCGTTTTTTCTTTTTGAATGATCCTTTCCTGTACCGTGATATAAGCCTCTACAGAATCAATCCCAGGTTTATCACCCAATATTGTTTGCGTGCTTAATGCTTTAAAACGGCGTTCAGCCAAATCAAGCCCTTCTTCTACCAACTCGAATTGCTTGTAAGCATAATACCAGTTCCAATAATCCTTTGCCACACCATACCAAATGCTGTTAATTTGTTTAAGTTGATCTGCTTCAGCATACTCAACCATAATTTTTGATTGCCTCAAAGTATTCCTTCGGGCATCAATAATCAATCCTTGTCCTAAGGGAATGCTAATACCGATTGCCGATAAGCCCTGGTTATTTGTTCTGCTTTCAGGATTTACATATGTTCCAACATTGCGATCATAGCCAACTTTTAAATCAGCGCCAGCAAGCCAAAGTGGGATTTTCAGTTCGCTATCCCACTTGTTGTAATATTCCGTGTTTCCAAATAACTTTCTGGCAAAACCGGCTTTTAAAGTTGGGTCAAAATAACCCAGCGATTGCAATACATTCGCTTGTGCTGCCTCACTCAAAAGTGCTGCTTGTTTTATTATCGGATGATATTTAAATACCAATAATTGCAAATCTTCCAAAGAGAAAACTCGGGCGGTATCGTAATTTTTTTTGATTACCGCATTTGGTTTTAGCTGTGCAGCGCTAAACTTGCTTATTAGCAGAAGTCCTGTAATGCAAACAGCAAAGCTTGTCAATTTCATGTTCATCTTAAATCCTTCCTATTTTGCGTCCGTCAAACTTTTAGAAGGTTCTTTTTCCAGGCTTGGAGGGAAACCATTAAGCTGTCGCCAGATTTCATACCATAAAGGAACTGATCTAAGAATTATTCGACCATAAACGCCAGAACCTTGTCGTAATTGAGGCGGCCAGGGCTCATCTTTTGATGGTACAGGATTGGTTTGGCTGATCAATACTCGATATTTTCCATCAGAACTACTTACCTTATCAATTGAAAATATTTGTCCGGCAAAAGTACCTACTGCCACTGATGGCCAGCCAGAAAATTGAACAGATGGCCAACCTTCAAACTGTAAACGGACATCACTTGTATCTAATATTAATGGAACATCCATGGCACTAACATACAGTTCAGCCGCCACCATTGGCGATTTTGGCTGCAAAGTAGCTACAGATTCTCCTTCTTTGATGTTTTCGCCAATACCAGCCTTTAACGTTTTTACAACATAACCATTTTGAGGTGCACGAACAACATACAAACTTCTTCTTACATTGATATTGGAAATATCATTTCTAAGTTTTGAAATCTCACCCTGCGCACTTGCCCTGCTTGAAATTGCCGAACTCATATCTGATTGAGCCTTCGCCAACGATTCTTGATATTTTGCCCTGATATTGTCTAATTCGATTATTGAATTCAATAGATTTTGTCTTGAATTACCTAATTTATTCTGCTGACTGATTACTTTCGCATTATCCTCCTGAAGTTTTAACCTGCGGGTTTCGATATCTGTTAAAGAAAAAAGCCCGTTTTTGTAGCCAGCTTCATAACGTTCCAGTCGAACTTTGGTTGTTTCATAAAATTTTTGAACGGCCAAAAGATCGGCACTGTCAATACTTAAATAGTTTCTGGCCTGGAGAACCTTATTCTCTGCAGCCTTCATTTGAAAACGTAAGCCATCAGTCAAAGCACTTATTTGAGATCGTGTAGCATCCATTTTTTGTACTGCTGCAGTTTCGCTACCCCGTTTTGCATCCAGCTGCTCATTAAGGCGAGCGGGCAATTCCGGGTCGAAATATGATTGACTGGTTTCCGAAATCACTAAAATAGTATCCCCCTTTTTTACTTCCTGCCCTTCTCTTACCGCCCAATGTTCTATTCTGCCTCCAATTTGGTTTTGTACGGTTTGCGGCCTGTCTTCAGGGCGCAGTGCAGTTACAGTACCTCGGCCAGGGATAGTTTGTCTGTAGGGAAGAAAAAGTAAAATAATAAAGAATACGAGTACAAATAACGCTACTTTTCCTAACCTTTTGGGGCCTTTGGCATCAATAATTCTGCTGTTGGCATGCGTTGATAGCTCTTCCCAATTTTTAATTTGAGCCAAGTTGTTGCTAATTCTACCCATTATTCAGGTCTCCTTCCTCTAATTCCAAATCAGTTACTATGGCTAATTTTTCACTACCAGTAACCATATCAAATACCGTATTTAAGTTGGTCATCAGTTTTTCTATAGCGTAACTAATTTGTACAATAATTACTTCCGCAGCCACAAATTGACCAAAAGTCATTTGGCGTTCCACTACAAAATAAGATCCCATCAATAAAAGCGCCCCCATTAAAATGGTACGTAAGGCTACAGCGCTCATGAAAAAATTTCTTAATACCGTGAAATGATCATTACGGGCCTGAATATAATTTGCCGTTATCTCATCGGTACGATCTATAATTTCTTTCCGTTTAGCTTTGCTTTCGCGATAAGTATCTAAATTACCAGCAATCTCTTCCAAATAGGCTACTACTTCATATTTGTAGCTTGATTCTTCCATGCTGGTTTGCACCCCACGACGATAGTATAAAACTAAAACTAGTATAATTACCAACAGTACAAATGTTCCGAAAGCCATAAATACAGGGTGATAGAAGGATAGCAAAATTACGCTAAAAAATATTTGAACTCCAGCTGCTATAATATCAACCAGTAATTTAGTTAAGCCTTTCTGGATAGTTAATATATCGAAAAAACGATTAATCAACTCTGATGGATTTTCACCTTCTAAGGCTTTCTTTTTGATACGTGGTAAACGGAATGCAAATTCTAATGCTGCTTTTGTGAAAATTTTTTGTTCTAAAAATTCAACAAGTGTAAGTTGGCCAATTAATAAAATACCACCAACTACAATTCCTACTAATATTACTGCAATTAGAATATAAGTTGAAGTATAAACAGCACCATTTGATAACAAGTTGAAAACAGCGCTGGTACCAAGGGGCAACGATAGACCGATTAAGCCAATCAGTAGGGCATAGATATAAATGTAATTGATGGTTTTTCGCTCTAAATGGAGCATACGTACCAATCTTTGCCAAGGCGTTGGAGCGCCGACAATATGATGATTCTTCATTTGTGTTTAGAATTTTATTAATATTTGGGATGAATTTCAGGAATGAAATCTTATAAAATCAAAATTAGTTAAAAATTATAATTATGACTTATTTTCTGTGAAAACTGACGCATCAGGAGGCGGAGTAGGCACATTTTTTGGGGGAGAGTTTACAATACGTATTTCGTGATTCTGGGTACGAACAGGCAAATGATTTGTCCACAATGGATGCTCATGATCAATGAGGGATGATTCATAAAGCAATAATTTCTTTTTCGTGGTATCATAAGATTCCTCTTCCTTATCCTGATTTTCTTCTGCACTCTTTTCAATGGAATAGGCATTTGCAGATGAAATTGAGGATATTGAAAATGCAAAGAACTTAAGCATAAAAATGCCCAAAAGCAAGCAGCCCAATATGCTCTTCAAGAAATTTTTTCTTAACAACCTAATCATTCGAGTCGCAAAGATATAATGACAATTGGTTCATTAATGCTGTATTACTCATTTAAAAGTCACTTTCTGATACATTTACAAAAGAATAACTTAAATGTTATATTAATATTAGAGGGAGATTAGAAACTGTTAAATAAAAGTTTAAACCCAAAAAATAAAGCGGAAATAATCACTGCTGACTATTTCCGCTTATCTAAATTAACGCTCTCATTTAACCAACCCAATTCTAAATCAATTGTTTGCAGAAATTTCATTTTTTTTGAAATATTTTTATTTATATAAATAAATCGCTTTAAAAACATTTTTAATCGTTAAAATGAAATATAAAGGGATGATTTGTTCGATTTTGTTAATTTTGTGTGGGCTATTTAAAAAGTTTTAATTTGTAAAATAAGTAGCCCTGAATATTGAAAAAAATAAAATCATCTATCTTAACAGCTTCACTTCAAACAATGGAAAAAAATATTAAAGAACCAGAAACACTAGAATCATTAATAAAAAGAAAAGATTTATTGAAAGGCGTAATGATAGGCTTGGGAGTTGTTTATCTAGTCGCTGCAGCTATTTTAATTTATTTAGCTGTTACAAAAGGCTTAAATAAAGTATCAGTGGCACTTATTCCTATATGTATATCCCCAATAACACTTCTTCCATTACTAATAAATTATAATTCATTGAAAAAGGTGATAAAATTTAAAGCTAGTTCCAACAGTTAATAAATCGGTTTTAGTGCCGGGAAACTAGTAGAGACTTTATAATTTTAAGGCTTGCTTTGGTGAAAATCTAAGGGAATTTTTCAAAATTTTTGAAAAATGTGATAGCTCTTCATGGGTAAATTGGTAAGCTATTTCGCCTATCAACAGCGAGTTTGATTTAAGCAATTTCCTGGCACGATTCACCTTCGATTTTATAATATACACAACATTCAATTGAAAACGTGCCGATTAGCCAAAAGGTACTGGGGCAATTTGTTGATACATTGAAGGCTTTCATATCTTTGAACAAATGCTTTGATGTCCGTTTTGAAAAATCAAATCATCATCAATATCTCAAAGCAATCAAAGAACAATTTTAGGCCAGGGCCTAACAAACATAAAATAAGCTTCAGCTAATATTAATCGTTTTCCGTAAGGATGATTTGTTATGGTTTAAATAATTGTGGCACAAAAAGCACAAGGTAATCACGCCAGTTTGACCAGGTATGACCGCCTTCACTTTCGGAATAGATATATTTAACATTCATCTTATCTAGTTTACTTCTGAAATCGGATACTGATTTGTAGAGAAAATCGGTTTTCCCTATCCCTATCCAATATAACTTAAGGCCGTTGTTGAACTGCTTGCTCAATGTAGCGTCCAAGTTTTCATAAACAGCAGACGTGGTTTTGCCAAAAGGCATGATGGCCGGCGAGAACAATCCAACATAGTCGAAGGTATTTGGATAAAACCTACTGATGTGAAGCGAATGATAACCGCCCATAGAAAGACCAGCTATGGCTCTGTGTGCGTGATCAGCTTTTGTTCTATAGTTTTCTTCTACAAATTTGATGATGTCCGTAAAAGTTTCCTCCATTTTTCCATCCATGGTATTTGGCAGTTGCATCGTTGGTTTGTACAAACCCTTAACATCTTCTCCAGGCGCAGCTGATTGTGCCACATTACCATTGGGCATAACCACGATCATCGGTGTAGCTTTTTCTTGTGCAATGAGGTTATCTAAAATTTGTGCAGTTCGCCCAAGAGCCAGCCACGCTTCTTCATCGCCACCCATTCCATGCAGTAAATACAATACAGGATACTTTGTTTTTCCCTCCTCATAACCCGGAGGAGTATAAATAGAAATTCTCCTGTCTTTGTTATTTCCAGGTGATTTGTACCATCTTTTGCTCACAGTTCCATGGGGAACATCTTTAACCAAATAGTTTTCTGCCTTTCCATCCGGAACGATAACTACATTTACAACCGAAGCAACATCCCTGATTTGATAAACATTGTTTGCGTCCCTAATCTTTAAACCATCAACGATAAATGAATAGCTATACAACTCAGGTTTTAGCGGTGTGGTGGTATAACTCCAGAGTCCATCATCATTTCTGATCATCGCTACCGGATTATTATTGCTAATCAGATCGCCCTGCAACTCTACTTTTTTGGCGTTTGGGGCTAGTATTCTGAAAGTAAGGCTTTTATTTGTATTAATTTCAGGAGAAATGATTTCTTTTTTTGTGCTAAAATTTAAATTCTCTTGGGCTTGTCCGATGAAGGAGCTTAAAGCCAGTAGTAAGAATAACAGTTTTTTCATTTTGGGGATATTTCGTTCAAACATTAGGTTTCGCCGGAAGTAGAATTCCGTGAACCCAAATATAGTATAAAAGTTAATTTGATGGCATGGCAAGCTAAACCAACTAATCATCATCAGCCAATGTTTAAACATAAAGTACTTCTTATTGCATCACTTCTCATTTCGTTTTATTTTCAAGGTTTTGCCCAAAGAACTGAAATTATTCTTGATGAAGGCTGGAAGTTTTCAAAAGGAAATTTCGCCGATGCAGCATTGCAAAAGTTTGACGATACCAAATGGCAAACGGTTCGAATTCCACACGATTGGGCAATTTCAGGTCCTTTTGATAAAGAAATAGATAAACAGGTAACTGCCATTACTCAAAACGGTGAAACTACAGCTACTGAAAAAACCGGTAGAACAGGGGCATTGCCTTATATTGGAGAAGGGTGGTATCGCAAAAAACTTAATTTGCCAACAATTAAACCAACGCAACAGGTCTTGCTTCAACTAGATGGTGCCATGAGTGAACCTCGTGTTTACCTGAACGGAAAACTGATTGGCGAGTGGAATTATGGTTACAATTATTTCTATATAGACATTACAAAGGAACTTCAATCAAGCGAAAATGTTCTGGCCATACATCTTAATAATAAGCCTAAATCTTCGCGTTGGTATCCTGGTGCTGGTTTGTACCGCAATGTTCATCTCATCATTAAAGAAGAAAAGAGTAT
>SEDB01000452.1 GCA_004210715.1 Pedobacter sp. | reverse complement strand
TCTTGTAATTAGATGTCGCTTTTATTAGGAACTATCAAAACAGGACAAGCAGATTTTCTTGCCACATGTTCAGCCACGCTGCCCATCAGAAAATGATACAATCCTGTTCTGCCATAGGTTCCAATTACGATTAGGTCAGAACCCCATTCATCAGATTGTTGAATAATACCATGTGCTGCCGTATCAACAATACTTAGATAAGTGGTTTTTACACCATTGCTAAATTTGTTTTCCATTTCTTTAAGCAAGATGTGACTGTTCTCCTCACTATTGTCGTAGGTTTCTAAAAATACAGGAGCCAGGGTTAAATCAGGATTTACATTTGCTGGAATTGGCTCAATGATATTAACCAGTGCTACTTCTGAACCAAATTTTTCAGCCATGTCATAACCGGCTTTTGCGGCTTTTTCAGAACAGGTGCTATTATCAACAGCGATTAATATTTTCTTGAAATTCATAACGAGCAGATTTAAATGTGAATAATATAAAAATAACAAATTTGAACTCAAAATGTTAGGCAATGAATGTAAATTGTTAATTTTACTCCATCTTTCACGAGCATAATTAAATGGAAAATCAATACGGTATTTGTAGAATTGCAGTTGCACCTTTGAGGGCTGAACCATCAGATCGGGCAGAAATTGTTTCGCAGTTATTATTTGGCGAACACGTTGAAGTGGTGGGGAGAGAAGAAAGATGGTGGCTTGTGAAAAATGGATATGATAACTATCAAGGCTGGATTGATTTTCGACAATTGGCTGCAATTACTGAACAACAGTTTTTAGCAATGCATGATTGCAATTTGCTGGCACCTCAAAATTTTAATAATGTATTAACTGCTGCTGATGGGAGTTTCTATCACATCAGTCCTGGAAGCAATTTGCCATTTGTAGAAAATGGCTACTGTTACGCAGGAACGGAAAAATTTAAGCTGGGCTTTGATCCGTATGATAAAACAAAAGCAAATTTTATAGCTGATATTGAATCTAAGGCCAAGTTTTTTCAGAATGTACCTTATTTATGGGGTGGTCGGAATTTATTCGGCTTAGATTGTTCAGGTTTCGTTCAAACTGTTTTCAAAATGTTGAATATCAAGTTGAACAGAGATGCATCACAACAAGCTGAACAAGGGGAGTTGGTTGGCTTTTTATCGGAAGTTAAACCTGGCGATGTTGCGTTTTTTGATAATGCAGAGGGAAAAATAACCCATGTAGGCATTATGTTAAGTCCGAATGAAATTATCCATTCATCGGCCAAAGTTAAAATCGACCCGATTGATGACGAAGGAATTTTTAATCGTGAATTAGGGATTTATAGTCATAAGTTGAGGATTATTAAACGCTTTGTAGTAAGCCCATCAGATGAATTAGCTTTTGAGAAGTAAAGAAACTCACACTTAAGCACACCATGTTTGGTAGCATTTATTGGGGTGAAGAAAGCATTCGTTTTTGGGATAACAGCATTCAGAATATCTTATTGGCTTATCGAATTTTAAAAAACGCTGGCGGTTATGAAAATGAATTGGAAAAGATTGCCATGTTGTTTTTAGAACAACGTAAAGATGGGTAATGGCGAAACACTTACGAGTCTGCGCTAATTTTGGAGACTATTCTACCGGCTTTTATTTCCACAAACGAAAGAAGAGAGCCTGCTTCAATTAAGGTTAACGAACAATCAATCACTCAGTTTCCTTTCGATAAAATCATTGAAAACCCTACTGATTTGAAAGTGGAAAAGAAAAAAGCTGGTCAAATAACTACTTTAAAAGTAGAAGTTGAAGTAAAGGCCGATGCAGATTATGTGATGATTGAAATTCCAATCCCGGCTGGTTGCAGTTACGAAAATAAGGTGCAAAATTTGGGGAGTAGAAACGCACAGAGAATATTTTAAGAACAAAACATCGATTTTTTGCACTAAATTAAAACAAGGCAAATATACTTTTCCCATAGATTTAATCCCGAGATATTCTGGTTCTTACGTGCTAAATCCTGCAAAAGCAGAAATGATGTATTTCCCAGTTTTTTAAGGCAGGGAAGGGATGAAAAAGGTGGAGATAAATTAGAAATTTCATCATTGCGAGGCACGAAGCAATCCATAGCACTAGTATCAAATATTAGATTGCTCCGTTCCTCGTAAAGAAGGGTATATTATGGAATCAGCTTTCAATCTCCCAAACCATCACTTTCCGATCATCTCCTGTAGAAATTAAATACTTTCCATCTTTGCTCCAAGTGATTTTATTGATGGAATGTGTATGTCCGAATTCGCCTTTTTCTAAACTCAGAATTTTATAGAGTTTAAAATTCTCTGCATCCCAAAGTTTAATGCTTTTATCTTGACTGCTTGTTGCA
>SEDB01000451.1 GCA_004210715.1 Pedobacter sp. | reverse complement strand
AATGGTCGGTTTTTCGCCATGCGCCAAAATGAAAAACCTTATAAAATTAAAACATTTGGTTTTCCGAAGATGCTGATGAACATCAATATTGTTTATACCGATGGAACAACTGCCAACATTGATACGGATGACAGTTGGAAGGGCACAGCAGATGGGCCAATTAGAACCAACAATGAATATGATGGCGAAGAATATGATGCAATGAAAGAGGTATCAGGTTGGAATAATGTTGGTTTTGATGATAGCAAATGGGCAAAGGCAGAATTTGTTCAGGAGCCTACAGGAGTGATTGAAGCACAGATGAATGAAAATATGCGTGTAATGAATACGTTGAAACCTGTTTCAATTAAAAAACTTTCTGGCGATAAATACATTCTTGATATGGGTCAGAACATGGTCGGTTGGTTGCAAATCAAAGTAAAAGGCTTAAAAGGAAAGCAAATTAAACTGCGTTTTGCAGAATCGTTACAAGATAATGGCGAACTTTTTACAGCCAATCTTCGCAACGCAAAATGTACGGATTTATACACTCTAAAAGGTGGCGAACAAGAAACCTGGGAACCGACTTTTGCCTATCGTGGTTTCAGATATGTAGAACTTTCGGGTTACACTTATCAACCTTCTGTAAATGATTTTGTAGGAAAAATGATTTACGATAACATTAAAACTGTTGGAACTTTCGAAACTTCTGATGCCTTAACTAACCAGATTTTCAAAAACGCCTGGTGGGGCATTGCAGGGAACTACAAAGGAATTCCAATCGATTGTCCGCAAAGAAATGAGCGTATGCCTTGGTTGGGAGATCGAGGTGCGGTGGCTTATGGCGAAAGTTTTGTTTTTGATAACGGACGGTTTTATACCAAATGGTTACAGGATATCAGAAATTCGCAAAAGGAAGATGGCGCTATTCCAGATGTTGCACCAGCTTTCTGGCGTTACTACAGCGATAATATGACGTGGCCTGGTGCAATGCTTTTGGTTACCGAAATGGTTTACAAGCAAACGGGAGATATTTCTGCGGTGCTTGATAATTATCCAGCGATGAAAAAATGGCTTGCTTACATGCAGAGCCGCTACATGCAAGATTATATTTTAACTAAGGATAGTTACGGCGATTGGTGCATGCCTCCAATTACCATTGAATTCGGTCGTGGGAAAAGTGCCGATAAAAAATATCCATCCGCATTAATTTCAACAGCATATTATTATCATTTTACACAGTTGATGATTCAGTTTGGACAAGCGATTGGAAATGAAGAGGATGTAAAGAATTACCAGGCTTTGGGAAACAAAATTAAGGAGGCTTTCAATCAGAAATATTATAACGATAAAGGTTATTATGCTTCCAATGCTTTAACGGATAACATTATTCCGCTTTATTTTGGCATGGTTCCGAAAGATAAAGTTGAGGAAGTTTTTAAAAATATTACATACACAGTTGAGGTTACCAATAAAGGACATTTGAGCAATGGTTTGGTTGGTATTCAGTGGCTAATGCGCTGTTTGAATGACTATGGTAGACCAGATTTGGCTTACACGGTTGCGACTCAAAAAACTTATCCAAGTTGGGGATATATGGTTGATAATGGTGCAACAACGATTTGGGAATTATGGAATGGCAATACTGCCGACCCGAAAATGAATTCGCAAAACCATGTAATGATGCTTGGCGATTTGTTAATCTGGTATTACGAAAACCTTGCGGGAATTAAATCAGAAAGCGCAGCTTTTAAAAAAATTATCATGAAGCCTGAAATGATAAACAGTTTGAGTTCGGTGAATGCAAGCTATAATTCAGTTTATGGAACAATAAAAAGCAGTTATAGTAAAACAGCAAAAGCATTTAACTGGAATGTTACCATTCCACCAAATACTACAGCTTTGCTTTACATTCCTGCGGCTAATAAAAATGAAGTTACAGAGAAATTGAAATCAGTTAAGGATCTAAAATTTATAAAAATGGAAGATAACAGCGCAATTTATGA
>SEDB01000450.1 GCA_004210715.1 Pedobacter sp. | reverse complement strand
AAGCGTAAACGTAAAAAAACACCTGGAGCTCCAGGTCAGCCAGGTCAACATGGTGGTCAAGGTCAGCCAGGACAAAACCCTGCGGGCCAGGGCGGTGCACCAGGTCAGCCTCGTCAACCTTATCAAGGTAACAGGCCAGGTGGTGGAACTCCATACCAGGGTAACAGACCTGCAGGACAAGGCGGAACGCCTTATCAAGGTAATAGAAATAATAACAGACCAGGTTTCCAAAATAGAAATGCTACACCTAGCGGACCTAAAGAAGAACCTACTGAGAAAGAAATTCAAGATCAGATTAAAGCAACACTTGCTCGCTTAAGTGGAGCAGGTAAATCTGGTAAATTTGCGCAACGTGCTAAATTACGTCGTCAGAAACGTGATGATGTAGCTTATAATGCAGAAGAGGCAGCAAACGAACTTGAATCTCAATCGAAAATATTAAAGGTAACAGAATTTGTTACGGCGAATGAGTTGGCGAGCATGATGGATGTTCAGGTAACCAAAATTATTGGTACTTGTATGAGTCTTGGTATGTTCGTATCAATCAATCAACGTTTAGATGCTGAAACTTTAACCATCGTTGCTGATGAATTTGGTTACGAAATTCAATTCGTTAAACCAGACGAAGACGAAGAAAACGTAATCGAAGAAGTAGACAAAGAAGAAGACTTAATCGAAAGAGCTCCGGTTGTAACGATTATGGGTCACGTCGATCACGGTAAAACTTCATTGCTGGATTATATCCGTAAAGCAAATGTGGTTGCTGGTGAGGCAGGTGGTATCACACAGCACATTGGTGCTTACATGGTAACTACGCCTTCAGGTAAAAAAGTAACTTTCTTAGATACTCCAGGTCACGAAGCCTTTACAGCGATGCGTGCCCGTGGTGCTAAGGTAGCCGATATTGCAATTATTGTAGTTGCTGCGGATGATGCAGTGATGCCGCAAACAAAAGAGGCAATCAATCACGCACAAGCTGCAGGTGTACCATTGGTATTCGCTTTTACTAAAGTGGATAAACCAGGTGCTAACGCGGATAAAGTTCGTGAGCAATTATCAGTAATGAATATTTTGGTTGAAGATTGGGGTGGTAAATATCAGTCTCAGGAGATCTCAAGCAAAAGCGGTTTAAATGTAGATTTACTTTTAGATAAGGTATTATTAGAAGCTGAGTTATTAGAACTTAAAGCTAATCCTAATAAGAGAGCTACAGGTTCAGTAATTGAATCAGCATTAGATAAAGGTCGTGGTATTGTAACTACAGTATTGGTTCAGGCTGGTACGTTAAGAGTTGGAGATCCAATCTTAGCAGGTAGTTATAGCGGACGTGTTAAAGCGTTAACCAACGAACGCGGTATGAAAGTAGAATCTGCAGGCCCATCACAACCGGTACAGGTTTTGGGTATGCAAGGTGCACCTACAGCGGGTGATCGTTTCAACGCTTTAGAAAGTGAAACTGAAGCACGTGATATTGCAAACAAACGTATGCAGTTACAGCGTGAGCAAGGTTTACGTACGCAGAAACACATTACTTTGGATGAGATCGGTCGTCGTTTGGCTATTGGTAACTTTAAAGAGCTTAATATTATCGTTAAAGGTGATGTGGATGGTTCGATTGAGGCATTAGCCGATTCATTATTGAAATTATCAACTGAGCAAATCCAAATTAATATCATTAGTAAAGGTGTTGGTCAGATTTCAGAATCTGATGTATTGTTAGCATCTGCTTCTGATGCGATCATTATCGGTTTCCAGGTTCGCCCATCAACAGGTGCACGTAAGTTAGCCGAGGCTGAGCAAATTGATATCCGTTTATATTCTATCATCTACGATGCGATCAACGAGATTAAATCGGCAATGGAAGGTATGTTGGATCCAGAATTTGAAGAGAAAATTGTGGCTAACGTGGAGATTCGTGAAACTTTCAAAATTACTAAAGTGGGTACCATTGCAGGTTGTATGGTATTGGATGGTAAGATCACCCG
>SEDB01000086.1 GCA_004210715.1 Pedobacter sp. | reverse complement strand
ACGAAACCCATCACATCTTCGTACCATTGTACCGCTTCATTCATTCGGTTCCAGCCTACATTACCTACACAATGATCGATGTATAAAAGTCCTGCATCTGCAGGTTGATAATCGCTTTCCCAAACCCGATAACCAGGCATAAAAGTGCCGGTATAATTCTTTCGTTCGATAAACATGTGTACGGTTTCGCCATAAGTATAAATGCCACTCATTTTTACTTCACCATATTCATCCGTTAACGTTTTTGGCTCCATATACGGTTTTGCACCACGTTTGGTGGTTTCCTCAAAAGCGCTATAAGCATCATCAACCCAAAGAGCCAGTATTTTAACACCATCGCCGTGTTTTTTCACGTGCTCCGATATCGGATGATCTGATTTTAAAGCAGTGGTTAAAATCAATCTGATCTTACCCTGCTGTAAAACGTACGAGGCCCGATCACGAACCCCGGTTTCAGGACCAGCATACGCTAAGCTTTGAAAGCCAAATGCGGTTTTGTAATAATGGGCTGCCTGCTTTGCATTACCCACATAAAATTCTATATAATCAGTTCCATTAATAGGCAGAAAATCCTGTGCTTTAGATATTTTTTCTGCGAATGTTAGTGTTTCCATATTTTTAGTATCAAGTATTTAGTATCAAGTATCAAGATGTGGTGTGCAAGATTGTCGTATTATGATTTGATCTCCACACCTCCGACTAATTTATTCCACATTTATCTGCCAGCTTTTATGATAGTTTTCATCTTCGATGTCAATTGCATCTTGCGTGAGCATCAATGGTTTAAAAGGATCAATCATTACAGCAAGTTCATCCGTTTTTTCTTTTCCTATTGATTTTTCTACCGTTCCGGGATGTGGGCCATGAGGAATACCACCCGGATGCAAAGTAATCTGTCCTTTTACTACACTTTTCCGGCTCATAAAATCGCCATCAACGTAATAAAGCACTTCATCACTATCTACATTGCTGTGGTTGTATGGTGCTGGAATCGAATCAGGGTGATAATCGTATTTGCGTGGAACAAATGAACAAACTACAAAGTTATGTCCTTCAAAAGTTTGGTGAACGGGTGGTGGCTGGTGCAAGCGACCGGTAATAGGCTCAAAATCATGAATAGAGAAAGCATATGGATAATGATAACCATCCCACCCCACATAATCAAAAGGATGAGTGCCATAAGTGTAAGGATAAATTAATCCTTGTTTTTTAATGAGGACTTTAAAGTCTCCATACTCATCATGTGTCTGCAAGTTTTCTGGCAAACGTAAATCACGTTCACAATAGGGGGCATGTTCCATCAATTGCCCATATTGGTTCAAATATCTTTTTGGCGGCCTCAGCGGACTAAAACTTTCTACAATGAACAATCTGTTTTGTTCGTTGTCAAATTCCATTTGGTAAATCGTTCCCCTTGGAATAATGAGGTAATCGCCATAAGCAAATTTGATTTCTCCAAAGCCCGTTTTCAATTTTCCTGATCCTTCATGTACAAAAATCATCTCATCTGCCTGACTGTTTTTGTAGAAATAATCCGTCATTGATTTTCGTGGAGCTGCCAACACAATATGCAAGTCGCTGTTTACTAAAACAGGTTTACGGCTTTTCAAAAAGTCGTCTTCTGGTTTGATATTAAAACCAATCAGGCTTGTATGTTTGAGATGCTTTTCTCTGGCAATTTTAGGTTCAACACTGTAAGGTTCACCTAAATGTTTAACAATAGTAGGTGGGTGGCAATGATAAACGAGCGAGTATAAACTTGAGAAACCTTCTGTTGAAACCAATTCTTCAGCATAAAGCTTTCCGTCAGGTTTACGAAAAACCGTATGACGTTTTGCAGGTATTTGCCCCAATTTATGATAAACAGGCATAATGTATATTTTAGGTTAGAAATTAAATCTAAAAGAATAAACAATCAAAACGCGAAGGCGTTTCAATTAATAGAAGAATGCTCAGAATTATAGAGAATATTGAGCCATGATCAGTTTTGATAGCATTTTATAGCGACGGGCAGCGATGGCGTCGTTCACTAAATTGATATGTAATGCTTTTAAAATCATGGTTTTGATGTTGCTAAAGTAATGAATTTATTTTGAACAAGAAATTTCTTTATCTTTAATTCTAACCAAAATCATCATGAAAATATTCTTAATGCTCTTCTTTTGTATCGCCATTAGCTTTACTGCTTCGGCACAAAAAAAATGGAAATATAAAATAAAAGTGATGGAACATAGTGGTAAGCGGCATCGAGGTTTTTTTTATGCGGCTGAAGACACGCAACTCATTTTAGTAAAGAGCAACGGAGATACCAGCAGGTTAAGTGCGGAAAAAATTAGCAGACTGTATATTCATCGGAGAGGAATTGTAGCACCATTTGCAATTGCGGGCGCCTTGGCATTTTTTGTTTTGGCTGTCGAAACTCCCAATGCTCTAGAGTCTGCTGTTTTGATTTTGGTAGGCATTCCAATCGGCGTTTCGTTGGGCTTGGTCACCGGTGAATTATTTGCAAATAAGCGGTTTTATAAAAAGCTTGAAGCGAAGGATTTTCCACTGATTAAAACTGACTTGCAAAAGTATACGGAGTTAAATTAAGTTTAATCGTTTTTTATTTGCAGGCCTAAATCACTAGCTTTACCACGTATTTTAACCAAATTTATATGAAACTTGTAAGTTATAAAACTGAAGAAAGAGAACATTTAGGCTTATTTATAGATGGCCACATCTATAATTTAAACAGTTGCGATAAACTACTGCCAGACACGATGAATGAGTTTTTGCAAGGTGGAGAGGTGTTGATGGAACGGGCAAAAACGGTTGATTTACAGATTAAAGAGGGAAGCTTATCCGCTAAGGAAGAAATTTTTTATGAAATTTTAGCTCCTGTTCCGCATCCAACCAGTTGCAGAGATGGATACGCTTTTAGGCAACATGTGGCAGCGGCTCGCCGGAACCGCAAGGTAGATATGATTCCGCAGTTTGATGAATACCCGATCTTCTATTTTACCAATCATAATGCCATACAGGGAACAGGCGAAATCGAGTGTATGCCCGATCATTTTCAAAAACTTGATTTTGAATTGGAACTGGCAATTGTAATCGGTAAAAAAGGTAGAAATATAAAAGCAGCAGAAGCTGATGAATACATTGCCGGTTATATGGTAATGAACGATATGAGCGCCCGCACCTTGCAAATGGAAGAAATGTTGCTGAATCTCGGTCCTGCGAAAGGCAAAGATTTTTCAACGGTAATTGGCCCATGGCTGGTTACTCCCGATGAATTGGAGCAATATAAAGTGCCCGCAAAAAATGGTCATGTTGGCAATGCGTACGATTTGAAAATGACTTGTCGGGTGAATGGCATCGAAGTTTCTAAAGGCAATGCAGCCGATATGGACTGGACATTTGCCGAAATTATTGAACGTTGTGCTTATGGTGTTGATATTCTGCCGGGCGATGTTATCGGATCGGGAACGGTTGGTACAGGTTGTTTTCTAGAGCTTAACGGAACAGGTTTGCTAAATGATCCCGATTATAAAACACAATGGCTGCAACCCGGCGATGTAGTAGAAATGGAAATTACTGGCTTGGGTGCTTTAACCAATAACATCACAAAAGCTGATACTGATTTTTCGATATTAAAACTAAAAAAATAATTTGAAAAGCAGGCTTCGGTTTTCATAGGTTATGAAAGTCCTGCCATTCACTTTTCTTCATTGCATTCCGTGTTCGCTACTGTCAGGTTTAATGTACTTAGGTTTACCTTAATTAATAAACCCGACAGGAGCGAAAATACTTTTTTCGATGCTTAACTATTCTGTCATGCTGAGGCACGAAGCATCTGTAACCTATGAAATAGATGCTTCGTGCCTCAGCATGACAGATGTTTAAAAAGATTGTAGCAAATGGCGGGACTGACATTAAAAGTAGCTTCCGCCACTGATTTTCAAAATTCCAACTTCACAACTTTAAAACTTTTACCGTGTTAACCCTAAAAACTGAAGATTTATCGGCCGTTCAACTGCAGGATTACTTGCAATATGCCATTGCCCCGCGACCAATTTGTTTTGCATCTACTATCGATGCTAATGGAAATATTAACCTGAGTCCGTTCAGTTTCTTCAATATGTTTAGCAACAAGCCACCGATTTGCATTTTTTCGCCGGCGAGGAGAGTGCGTGATAATACAACCAAGCATACTTTAGAAAACGTTTTGGAGGTAAAAGAGTGTGTCATCAATATTGTGAATTACGATATGGTGCAACAAATGAGTTTAGCCAGTACTGAATATGCAAAAGGCGTAAATGAATTTGAAAAGGCAGGATTTACCATGTTACAATCTGAACTGGTTACCCCGCCAAGAGTGGCAGAAGCACCTGTACAATTTGAGTGTGTGGTAAATCAGGTGATACCTTTGGGAGATAGTCACGGTGCCGGAAATTTAATTTTAGCAGAGATCAAGCTGATTCATATCAATGAAAATATACTCGATGAAGCCGGTAAAATTGATCAGCAAAAGATAGGTTTAGTGGCTCGTTTAGGTGGCGATTGGTATTGTAGAGTTACGGGGAGCAATCTGTTTAAAGTAGCTAAGCCATTGGCTAAACTTGGTATCGGGGTTGATGCTTTGCCAAAATCTGTCCGGTTATCAAAGGTGCTTACCGGAAACGATTTAGGTATGCTGGGTAATATTGAGCATTTACCAAGCGAAGATGAAATTGATTTGGTTTCAAATCATCCTGATGTAAAAGAAGTTTTGGATGCCACGATAGGAGATGTGACCAACAGAGAACGCGAACTTCATGAATTAGCGAAAAATTTTCTTAATAATGGAAATGTAGATCTTGCATTAAAAGTTGTTTTACTTTAAATTTAACTTATAAAACCAAACATCATGCATACTATCGTTCAGGTTGATCAGTATATTATAAATTCTGCTGAATTTGCGATTCCAATTTTGGATCATTTGAGAAATCTGGTTCACAAAGCAGATGCTCGAATAGAAGAAAAAATGAAATGGAGTATGCCTTTTTTTGATTTAAAAGGACCGGTTTGCCATTTTGCCTCTTTTAAAAATCACTGTGCATTTGGCTTTTGGAAGGGCTCATTAATGAAAGATGAGTATAATATTTTCAAAGATAGAAGTAATGCAATGGGTTCATTGGGAAAAATCACATCTTTTAAGGACTTGCCCGCAGACGAAATCCTGATTGCCTATATTTTAGAAGCGATTAAGCTGAATGAGGATGGTATCAAACTTCCGCCAAAGCCAAAAGCTAGTGAAAAGCCTGCTCTTGTGGTTCCAAAATATTTTATTGAAGCCTTACAAGAAGATCCATCTGCTTTAAGTATTTTTCAAAACTTTAGCGAATCGAACAAACGCGAATATGTAAACTGGCTGGAAGAAGCTAAAACCGAAGCTACTAAACTTAAGCGAATGGATACAGCAGTAGAATGGATTGCGGAAGGTAAACCTAGAATGTGGAAATATCTGAAAAAATAAGCTTTAGATAATACTTACAATCTTCATGAAACGTGTTTTGTAGTGCCCGTTTAATGGCGTAATTGTTACCCCTTTAGCCTTTCCAGAAGAGGCATGGATGAACTTAATCCCATCAGCGTCTATCGAGTAAACGATTCCCACATGACCAATTCTTCTTACTTTAGAATTGCTTCCAGTGAAAATCAATACGTCGCCAACTTTTGCATTTTCTAAATTGGTTTCTTTACCAGCGCCGCTAAATTCTCTTGATGAGCGAGGTACTTTGAAGCCAAAGTTGCTAAAAACATAACTAACAAAACCTGAGCAATCAAACCCTAATTTCGGATTGCTAGTTGCATATCGGTAACGAATGCCCAGCATACTTTTTGCAAAGTCGATTAAAGTTTCTGAATTGGTTTCCTGCTGATTGTTGTTATTTGATTTAGTTTCCTTTGGAAGATTGGAAACCAGCTTCTTTACCATTTCCTGGTATTGTGCGGGTATTATGGTTTGGGCTTTTCCTGCAGTTGCAGACAAAATGAAAAACAGAATTGGAATTATTATTTTCTTCATATGTTGGTGCCAAAGATATAAAAATATTTTAAGGCACATTAAAATGTTGAAAACCAGTTAAAACAAAAGTAGGCTCGAGTTTCACTCGAGCCTACTTTTATATTTTTTGAAATAATTAAATGCTTGGGAATAAGGTTTGTGCTTTCTCTCCAATTAGTGGAATAGGTTTTTTCTGACCGTTAATGGCACCGATTAGGCCAATAATCCAAAGTACAAAAAGTCCGATTTGAACAATAGTCGCTATAATTCCTAATGAACCGATACCGGTGGAAACAATTAAAATAGTTAATAAAATACTTAATCCCCAGCCTAAAACAGTAGATACAATTGCAAAAAGTAAAGTTTGTCTGAGTTGATAGCTTCCAAGTTCAGTTTTATTGTCTTTGTGCATTGCAAAATATGCAATTAACCAGCCAATAATAGTAAAATAGCTTACGATGCCTACGGTTTTACCATCGCCTGATGTTGAAAAATTGTGTTTTGTTTCCATATATTAAATTTAGTTTTAAGTGTTTTTGTTAAATAATAGGGAAACTCCCACGAAGTAATGAAATTTTTTTGATTTAAAAAAAATCAAATGCTGATTTACTTTAATCTAATCATTTGGTGTTTCAATTATGGGGTTGTAACCGCTACAGGTAAAATTTTCCCATTGAAAAATTTATGACCTGTTTTAGCAAAATCAGCAACATATTTTCCCATTTCAAAAGCCATTATTGGGCTTTGGTAACCTGGAAATGCAGCTTCGAGCATTTCTGTCTGCGCAGAACCTAAAGCCAGGCAATTAACTTTTACTCCAGTTTCAGCCAATTCAAATGCCAAACATTCAGTTAGCGTATGTAATGCCGCTTTACTAGCCGAATAAGCAGATAAACCCGGAAATTTTACACTGCCCTGAAAGCCGCCCATACTGCCAATGTTTAGAATATGGCCGCCACTTTGCATCAATGGAAGAATATTTTGAATCATCCGAAAATGTGAAACAACATTGCTTTGGAGCATTTCGCTCAAGTCTGCCTCAGTTGTATCCAAAAATGGTTTATTAATCAAGGCGCCTGCATTGTTAATCAAAATATCTACATGACCTAAGCGCTCTTTTAAAAAAGGTATTAGTGCTGCATAATCATCATTCACGATATCGAATTCTACTGGCAATAAAGTGCACTCTGGATTTATACTTCTGGCAATTTCTAAAAGATTGCGCAGTTTTTCTGCGGTGCGGGCAATGGCTACTATTTTATTTTGTTTCTGTAGGCTAAATTCTAAAGCAGTTTCAAAACCGATTCCACTGCTTGCTCCCGTAATTATAATGTTCATTAAAATGTTGTAAGTTAATGTGGTAAAGTTAGCAGGTTGAAATGTTTTAAAAGCTAAATTTAAGTTAAAGTTATTAACGTAGTTTAGTTACTCCACTAGCAATTGGCTTACCGGATGCTTAATTACATGTAACCCATCACTAATTAATTTATCATGATCAGCTTCTCTGGAAGCTTTTAACTCCAAATATATTTGAACTTCTTTTTCTAATTGATGGTAGTTTTTTTTATGATAGACAATTTCTAAAATCTCTAAAGCACATAACCAATCCTGCCTGTAATTGTTTTTAAGCTGATTAAAAATGTCAGGTAATTGCTCCAGTTTTTCGCCACTTTCTCTTATTTCTCTAACCGTTTTATATAATTGATGCAATTGCAATGTTTTATCATCATAATTCATGTGATGCGTCATTTCTTTGCTGATTAATGTAATTTCCTCAAAAGCGTCTTTATCGGCAGCGCCATTAAATACTGAAACTATTTTTTCGCCAACAGCCATATCATAATTGCCCCATTCTGGTTGGAAAAGAATATTACCATTACTTTCTGTTACTGTACAATTGTTAAAAACAATTAAAATTATTTTTCCTTCTGCTCTTAAAATATGAATAACCTGACCATCTATTTTTATCCCACTTCCAAAAGTAAAACTGGTACTGTTACCAACGTAAATCCCTATGGATTTCAATTCCTCATCGGTATAATCTTCCAGGGGTTTAACAGCATCTTTCAATCTTCCAACAGGTGATGAAAATCCATCTTTGTGATAGTTTTTGCTGTGGCCATCAAGTTGTTTGCCATTAAAAGCCAGTGCAGAAGCACCGGTGGTTTTAATAAAGGTAACATCATCATTCGCAGCGATACCGATATCGGTAAACGTTCCGCTTACTTGCAAGCCTGAACTGTAAACAGCTGTGGCAACATTTTTACAGGCAATGGCTTTCATTACACTTTCTGCACCGCCAACCCTGAAAGCCATTGTATTTGCAAAACTTTCCAGTACATCAATTAAATTTTGAAAGGTTTCGGTTACGAAGAGTTGCGGTTGCGGCTGGGTAATGTCATAAGAATAATTAATAGTATCTAAATTATACCAAAGCTTTTCAACCTGTGGTTGCATACACGAAGCACTTTCTCCAATAGAAGATAGTAAACCTGCTCCATAAATTTTTGGTTCTTCCAGCGTACCTATCAGGCCATATTCTACCGTCCACCAATGCAGGCGACCAAGTAAAGCCATTTCAGAAGGCTCGCCCATGTTTTCATTGATGTAGCGAAGTTCTTTTTCTGCCCTGGCAATTTTTGTTTCATCGGCATCAATAGCTTCTTTCAAAATGGAAAGCTTTCTGATGGCTTCATATAGCTCAAAATCCTTTGCCGAAAACATGGCTTTGGCGCCAATGGAGCCGAAATAACTGAGGTAATTATTATAATCCGTATCCGCGATAATAGGCGCTTTTTTAAATAACTGTAATTCTGGCGCATCACATAACGCCAAACCGCCTGATCGATAGGTGTGTACTTTTCGTAGTTCTGGGCTACAATGAATTGTTTTAAATGCTGCGGTAGTTTTGCTACTTGCGCATTATTAAAGTCATTAAATTGGCTCATTGTTTATGAAAATAAGTTGGTCGGAGGCTAAGATATGGTGTTGCATTTATGTTAGCAAATAAGCGCTACCAAAATTAACAGCATAGCGTAAGAAAGGTTTGCTGCAATAATTGTTGATTTTTGAATTCAAAGATTTTTACTTTGAAAAGCAAAACCTGCATTCATTTTAATCTTTAGTCGGGCTGTTCGCTAAATCTTTCTCGCATGAAAAATGCTCTAAAGGATATCGCTGCCATCCCGTTTATAAACTGCGGCTGTTGCCATTTACGAACGGAAAATGGCCGGTGCAATAAAAAACTTAAATCAGATTACCTTATAAGCCACCTAAACCCGACCAAAGTGAAAAGCCCGTAATCCCAATTTTTCATTGGGAGCGGACTTGTAACGGGGGCGGGGCTGAAGCAACCTAAAGGCTGCACACCTGCTTTCCAAAAAAAAGAAATTAATGCTTTTTATCTGCTTTCTTGTCGCCTAGTTTTTTTACGCTAAAAGTGAAATAATGCTGATATAAATAACTGAAACCTGCAATACCTACAGATACGACTAACCGGGAAATGGTTGGATAGATCCCCAGCATCTCCACGAAAAATTTGAGCAGCACATAGTTTAGCAGCATATTAATGAACTGCAAATTCAGAAATCGAAACAATTGGGTTCTCGATTTTACTTCACTGTGCGTAAAAATCACATATTTGTTCAGTAAAAAGCTGTATGGAATTACGATAGCAAACTCAACGACCAAAGCCATTGTGTTTCTTTTCAGCGTCATTCCCATAAATTTAACTTCTTCGGTTAAAAACACATAATTATAGGCTAACCAGAAAACGAAAAGACCGAGAACAAAGGTGCTGCCACCTGTAGCCAAATACCTGAAGTTATGTAAGGAAATAAATTTTTTGAACGGTGGATAAAAAAAATCTATTAAAGCTAAAATCGCCTTTCGCATTATTTGAATAATTTCGCCAAAAATAGAAAGATTTGCCGCAATAGTTAAATATATTCCAAAATCATAATATTTCTAACGCTGATTGCTGGTGTAATAATTTGGCTGCGCCACAAAATCAACAACGGCACACCAGCTGTACATTGGATGCCGCTGAATACTTACGCCAACGGTGTTAAACTTATTTTTCTGATCGACTATATTAAACCGATGACCTAATGCCGGTACACCACAATCTAAAAGTAAATGGCAAACAATATCCAGGCTGTTCGAATAACCAAAGTCGATATTTTCGCTCATTGTTTTGTTTGGGAAATATTTTGAAATCCGTTTGGCGAATGATGTTCCATTGCTGCTTTCATGCGTATCGATGTTGTTTCTATTCAAATCCTGAGCATGATTTCTGCTTAAAACCGTCAATTTTTCATCAGGATAAAACATTGATAAGTTTTTTAGGGGGCTTAAATGTTTGAGTAATGAAAGATAGTAGGAGTTGGTTTTTGTAATTCTTAGCTCGTTGTAGTTGCGGTATTTTTTAACTTTCGAGTTGTAATTATTAATGTAGTCTTGAAGAAAGGTGTAGTAAAATTTTTCTCCATCAATGCGGATTAAATTCATGTACATCACTAAGTTCTTTTCCTCGTTTGTTAAATAAGCAGCATTGGCTGCGGTGTTAGCTTGCTGAAATTCAGCGTCTGTCCAGGTTTGGGCATTTGACTTCGCAAAGCATAAAATAAGAAATATTAGAGACAGGTACGCTTTGTTCATCTGGCGATTTTCATCAATAACGCCAATTAAAAATATTTATTTTAAGGATCATATTTTTAACAAATAAACTGCTAAATAAACCAAAAGCCCTAAGGAAAAATCTTTTCTTAGGGCTTTTGGTTAAACAGACTTCATTTAATTTGTCGGATGACGCTATTATAAAAACATACCACCCGAAATTTCGATGCGTTGAGCGTTAATCCATCTGGCTTCTTCGGTACATAAAAATGCAACTACGCCGCCAATATCATCAGGTAAGCCAACGCGACCCAAAGCTGTTTGAGATGCTATTCCAGCGTTCATTTGTTCGTTATCACGAACTACGCCACCACCAAAATCGGTTTCGATGGCGCCAGGCGCAACAATGTTAGATCTGATTCCTCTTGAACCTAATTCTTTTGCCTGATATTTAGTTAAAGTTTCCATTGCACCTTTCATCGATGCATAGGCGGCATAACCTGGTAAACTAAATCTGGCCAAACCTGTAGAAACATTGATGATTGCACCTCCATCATTTAAGTGAGAAAGTGCTTTTTGTGTTAAAAAGAACGGACCTTTAAATTGGATATTTACTAAAGTATCGAATTGATCTTCCGATGTTTCTGCAAATGAAGCATGAATACCGATGCCTGCATTGTTGATGAGAAAATCAAATTTCTCTGTATTAAACACTGATTTTAAGGTAGATTTTACCTCGGTAAAGAAAGCATCAAATGACGCAGATTCAGCAACGTTGAGTTGCAAAGCGGCTGCATTTACGCCTAACTTTTTAATTTCGGCAACCGTTTCTTCCGCTTCTTCTTTTTTAGCGTGGTAAGTTACAATTACATCAACTCCCTTTTCAGCAATTTTTAATGCCGCGTTTTTGCCTAAACCACGGCTTCCGCCAGTTACTAAGGCAATTTTATTTTGTGTTCCCATTTTTCTTTTTATTTGATAACAAAATTAAAAGTAAATAGGGTAAAAAAATGGTGATACCTTAAGTAAAAATGGTGACAGTTTAAGGTTTTATATGGTGACAATTTCCTTTTTTTCGGCAAGTGATCTAAAATAATCTTCGCGATATTGTTTAGGTGTTTGCCTGGCAAAGTGTTTAAAAAATTTGGTGAAATTGGATGGATCGTAAGTTAAAGTACGGGCTATTTCGGCTATTGGTGTACTTACGTTTTGAAGCATGGCTTTGGAAATTTCCATTAAACGTTCTTCAAAAAAATAACATGGGGAATGACCTGTAGCTGCCTTAATGGTATTGCTTAAATGTGTGGGGTGAACATGAATTAAATCGGCGAAATCTCTCACCTCGAACATTTCAGTTGCTCTGCCAGAAACAACATCATCTAAATGTTTATCCAGCTCCTTTAAATAATCAGCAGCAATTTCGTGGCGGCGGGCAAAGAATTTTTGTGGAAGTGGCATATTGTAATTCTTAGGATTTAAACAAATATAATATTGCGGCAATTGAATCGGAAATTTGCAATCAGGCTTTCTACATTTATGACCAGAGGATTATTGTTTTTTTAGAGAAACTATAGTCTAAAGATGTGCAATGATTCAACAAAATGCTCACGCTGGTACCAATCATTATAAACCAATTCAATTTCATCAACTGTGAAAGTGCCAAAATCAAAATCTCTGTATTTTTCAACTAGATTTAATAATGCCATTGGATTTTTTAATTTTTCTCTAAACCTAATAATGGTAGAATGTGCCGTTTGAATGGCGTAACGTTTATCGATGCTTTGCTGAAGCTCGGAACTTTTAAAAGCCATTCGTAAAACATTTCTAATCTCATTTAACGTTTCCGTTAAAAATCCCTGAACCAAAATACAGGATGGCGATGCGGTTAATCCCTTAAATTGAATTTTAAAACTTTTACGTTTTTCTAAAACTTGTCTAATCAGTTGAACATAATCCTCAACCTTAATTTGCTGCAATTCAAAACCAGTATAACATGAAATAACCGACATTACCGTGATGTGAATATCCGAATCCTGGTAAAAATATTGCCCTGGTTCTATCGCCTTTACTTTAGTTAAAAACTTTTGAATATTAGCTTTCGTATTGCTATCTGGCCTAATCACCAAGGTAATTCCGAAACGAAAATCATTATTTGAATCAATTAAGTGATCAACTTCGTAATTGCCAGCGGCAATTTTAGCGACAGATTCGGCGTAAAGTTTATTATAGTGTTCGGTTAAATTCATTTGTTTTTTTACAAAAAAGTCGCAGGCTTAAAAACCTGCGACTAAATATATTCTCCATAGCCAAGCTAAACTCAGCATGACGATTTGATTATGCCAATAAATTTTTCCAGCTTACCGCATTGCCTACAATAGCGGTTAAATCTGCAATCGCAACACGTTCTTGTTCCATGCTATCGCGATGACGAATGGTAACGGTGTTATCCTCTAAACTTTGGTGGTCAACTGTGATACAGAATGGAGTACCAACAGCATCCTGACGGCGATAGCGTTTACCAATAGCATCTTTTTCTTCATAAATACAGTTGAAATCGAATTTCAGGGTATCCATAATCTCACGGGCTTTTTCTGGTAAACCATCTTTCTTAGTTAATGGGAAAACAGCCACTTTATATGGTGCCAAAGCAGGGTGCAAACGCAACAAAGTACGACTATCCTGTTTATCTTCGGTGCTTAAATCTTGCTCTTCAAAAGCATTAATCATCGTTAACAAAAACATACGATCCAAGCCAATTGAAGTTTCAATCACATAAGGAACGTAATTTCCGTAAGGCTTACCTTCTTCATTTAAATCGTTATCAAAATATTGCATTTTCTTGCCAGAAAACTCCTGGTGCTGCGTTAAATCGAAATCTGTACGGCTGTGGATCCCTTCAACTTCCTTAAATCCGAATGGGAATTCAAACTCAATATCAGTAGCTGCATTTGCATAATGCGCTAACTTAACATGGTCATGGTAACGGTATTTTTCAGAAGAAGTTCCTAAAGCTTTGTGCCATTTCAAACGAGCTTCTTTCCAATATTCAAACCATTTTTTGTCTTCACCCGGGCGAACGAAAAATTGCATTTCCATTTGCTCAAATTCACGCATACGCATGATGAACTGACGGGCAATTACCTCGTTTCTGAATGCTTTACCAATTTGCGCAATACCGAAAGGAATTTTCATTCTTCCCGATTTTTGAACATTCAAAAAGTTTACGAAAATGCCTTGTGCCGTCTCCGGACGAAGATAAACTTCATCACTTCCTTCTGCCATAGCACCAAACTGCGTGCTAAACATCAGGTTAAACTGACGAACATCTGTCCAATTTGAAGTTTTAGAAATTGGGCAAATTACTTTGTAATCAACAATTAAATCTTTCAGCTGTGCTAAGTTTTCAGATTTAAGTGCCAAATTCATTTCCACTTCAAGGGCCAAACCTTTTTTCACAAATCTCCAGCTTGCTTCATCAACAAAAGGATATTTTGTGTTATCTAAAATGGAAGCTTCTTCTTTAAATCCTGGAATCCAGGCTGCTTGTCCTTCATCACTTAAACCTAAAATCTCTTGTTGAAATTCCTCGAATTTAGTTTTGTTTTCAGCTGAGAAATTGGCAAGCTCAGAATATAAATCATCAATTTTATTTTCTAACAATTGATCGGCACGATAACGTTTATTCGAATCTTTGTTGTCGATCATCGGGTCGTTAAAACCATCAACATGTCCGCTGGCTTTCCAAACTTTCGGGTGCATGAAAATTGCAGAATCAATGCCCACAATGTTCTCATGCATTTGTACCATGGCTTTCCACCAATAGGTTTTAATGTTGTTTTTCAACTCGGCACCCAATTGGCCGTAATCGTAAACGGCACTTAAGCCATCATATATTTCGCTGCTTTGGAACACGAAACCGTATTCTTTAGCGTGTGATATTACATTTTTAAATTGTTCGTCGTTATTCTTTTGAGC
>SEDB01000085.1 GCA_004210715.1 Pedobacter sp. | reverse complement strand
TGAACATCATGTTTTTGATCAACCAGACGGATGAATGTACCACCCATCGAAATCACATCATCATCAGGATGTGGGGAGAAAATAAGTACCCTTTTTTTAGCAGGTTCAGCTCTTTCAGGGCGCTGAGAATCGTCAGCATTTGGCTTTCCTCCCGGCCAGCCGGTAATGGTGTGTTGTAATTTGTTGAAGATATGAATATTGATATTATACACTGGTCCTTTTTCGGTAGCCAGTTGCGCCATACCATTGTTGTTATAATCGTCTTCTGTTAATTTTAGTATTGGTTTTTTAAGCGTGTTGGCCAGCCAAATTACCGCCTTGCGAATTAAGTCATCGGTCCAAGCGCAATCTTTAACTAACCAAGGCGTATCAAAACGTGTAAGGTCGGCAGCTGCAGGAGTATCTAGAATAAATTCTACGTGTTCTGAAAGTTGCAAATAAGTCGCCGGAACGTCGCCAGAGATTTCACCTTCAACAGCCTTTTTGATAATAGAAGCTTTTTTACGACTCCAGGCCATTAAAATGATTTCTCTTGCTTTGAAGATAGTGCCAATACCCATCGTGATGGCTTTGGTTGGCACAAAAGCTTTTCCTCCAAAATCGCGGGAAGCATCACGGCGGGTCAAATCATCAAGCGTAACCAACCGTGTTCCCGAATTTGGTGCAGAGCCCGGCTCATTGAAGCCAATGTGGCCGGTACGACCAATACCCAAAATCTGAATATCCAGGCCGCCAAGATGTCCTATTTTTTTCTCATAATCTAAACAGAAAGCCGGAATATCCTCTAAAGGAAGTGTTCCATCCGGAATATGAACATTGTTCTTATCGATATCAATGTGATCGAAAAGGTTTTCGTTCATAAACGTAACATAACTTTGCGCCGCTGTTGGCTGCATTGGATAATATTCATCCAAATTAAAAGTAATCACATTTTTGAAACTTAAACCCTCTTCTTTGTGCAGTCTAACCAGCTCGGCATAAACTGCAATCGGGGTAACCCCTGTTGCAAGGCCCAGTACAGCAGATTCGCCGAATGCAAGTTTTAATTTAATGAGACCGGCAATTCGGTGCGCCACATTAATGGAGGCATCTTTCGGAGTGTCGAACACGGTTACAGGAAGTTTTTCGAAACGGGTCTCTTCGAGTAGATTTAATCTGGTCATTTTTTATTATTTATTTAATAATTGACTGCTCTCATAATCCAGAAACAGTTCAACGTTTGTATGATTCCGGAGTATGGTAGAAGGATATCTGGTACTGATTTCTTTTTCCAGTGTATTTGCCACTGCCCGTGCCTTGGTCGTTCCGGGCACGACCGAACTGATGAATTTTGCCCGCAGAAGCGTTGGAATGGTCAGGGTAAGCGCCGATAGCGGCACTTCATCCAGATGCTTAAAACAACCATCATTTACCTGCTGATTTCTGCATGCAAGATCCAAATCCACAACTTTGACAGTTAGTGGATCTTCAAAATCCGCTACCGGAGGATCATTAAAGGCAAGATGCCCGTTCTCCCCTATTCCCATACAGACGATATCTATAGGATACTGTAACAACAGATCGGAATAACGCAGACATTCCTCGTCCAGATTTTCGGCATTACCATTCAGATAGTGAACGGATTTGAAACTGAAGCGGGCAAAAAGGCGGTCCTTTAGAAAATTACCGAATCCCTGGGGCGCATTGGCAGGCAGTCCTATATATTCATCCATATGAAATGCATTGATGCGGTTCCATGCCAGATTTTGATCGAATAAGTACTTAAGAAATTCGTTTTGAGACGGTGCAGCAGCAAAGACCACGTTGATTTCTTGTTTTTCTATCAACAGTCTATCAATTTCTCTGGCAAAACGCTCTGCGGCGGCAGCGCCCAGATCCTTTCTGGAACCATATATTTTAACCTCGATGTTGTATTCTTTTTTAGTTGACATTAGGTTTCGTTTTCAATTTAATATTAGCCGTATGGAAATCTGCTCGATGATGTCAAAACCTGTCCTGCAGAAATTCCTGCGACTAAAGTAATAATATTTTCGTGTACGTACACGAAAATATTAAAAAATATTATATATTCGATCATTGGTTGCCATCGGCCAAGCAGAATCAGTCACTTAACAAACTGACATACAACAATCAACATTAAACCAAAGAAATAAATATGACCAAAACAGTACTTGCCAATGAACGAAATTTACCCCTGGACGTATTAAGGGGGCTGACTGTAGCTTTAATGATCACGGTCAATAACCCGTTCTGATTTTTGCCATTGGCTTTTTACTCAATTATTTTCCTTTTTATCATATGGAAAATGGAAGCTTTGCGCTCACCAATATCTTTGATGTCAGATTGTGGGGCGTGTTGCAACGCATAGCGGTTTGTTATTTTTTTGCCAACGTCATCTTGTACTATGCCAATGTGTTCTGGACCATCTTGACCGGGATTGTGTTATTGCTTGCATACTGGGGACTTTCCTATTATTACGGAGATCCAGGATCACCTTATACACTGGAAGGAAATGCATCGGGACAACTTGATCTTTTATTATTTCATCCCAAAAATCTCTATCAGGGATTTGGGATCCCTTTTGAGCCAGAGGGGCTTTTGAGCACTTTACCTGCTGTGGTGAATGTTCTTGCTGGATACCTGGCGGGCTATTACATCAACAAAAGAGGTAGTGGAACAGACACCGCCTTACGCATTGCGCTTTTGGCGATAGGCCTATTGATCGTCTCCAATCTATGGGACATTGATTTTCCGGTCAACAAACCGATATGGAGCAGCTCATATGTATTGCTGACGGTTGGCTGGGACCTGATCATTCTGGCGAGCCTGATTTTGGTCATTGATGTATGGCGTTTCCAGAAATGGACGTACTTCTTTGTGGTGTTCGGCAAAAACCCCCTTTTCATCTACATTATTTCCTGGATCATCAGTGATGTGCTTTCCCTGATTCCCATTGGCGAAAAGTCGTTGCGATCAACGCTGTATCATACAGGCTACCTAAGCTGGATGAGTGAAAAGAACGCATCATTTACTTTTGCGCTCAGTTTTATGCTTTTGATGTGGTGTATCGGATTGGTCATGGACAGGAAGAAAATTTACGTCAGAGTTTAACAGGGAGATCTAAAAATTAAATCAGATAAGCTTAAAACACATGAAAATTAAAATACTGCTATTATTGATCCTTTTGATCACTGATTTTTATCAGGTATGGGCGCAGCAAGAGGATACCGCTTTGAACAAGGATTACGCCATTACCTGGAAAATCCTTCGGCACGAATTTAATTCGGACGCGGAAACACTCTCCGAACTTACTCTGTCTAATCTGGGACAGCGTGCTTTGAGCGGGACAGGTTGGGCGATTTATTTCAACGGTCCTGATCCCCATGCAATCGAAGACGTTGAATCCCAGATTGAACTAAGCCATGTTAATGGCGATTTATACAGGTTAAGGCCGACAAGATATTTTACGGGCCTTGCGGGCGGAGCAAAGATAAGTATCCGTATATTGAGCCGTCACCTGAAAAACAGGACAGATTACGGTAAAGGATTCTATATCGTATTTGATAACCAAAGCGCAGCCCAGAACTTACGTCTTAATGTCGTGCCGGGAAGCCTCAAAGATCAGGAGAAAAAACAGTCTGCAGAGACCTTTACCCAGAATCAGACCATTGAGAAAGTAGATCCGGGCGAAATGCCGCCGGTTTTTCCCACTCCAATTAATTATACTAAAAAAGAAGGCCGTTTTCGATTATCCGGTTCGGTAAAGGTTATCGGTGATCAGGATTTTCCTAATGAGGCGAACTATCTGCGAACAGCGCTTGGCAAAGTGCTGAGCAGGCAAACTCAAGTTAAAGGCTCGAATGATCTACCGGCAATCGTGCTTAAAAAAATCGCAACGGAATCAAATGAAGGTTATGAGCTGAATGTGGAAAGTTCGGGAATCACCATTTCTTCCTCCGGTGAAGCAGGAATGTTCTATGGAATCCAATCCCTGATGATGCTTTTGCCTCCTGCTTCCTGGAAAGATAAAAAAGCTTATATTGACATCGCCGCCTTGAAAATCGTAGATGCCCCGCGCTTTGGACACCGGGCGTTCATGATGGATATCGCCAGAAATTTCCAACCTAAACAGCAGATCATCAAAGTGCTTGATCTGTTGTCACTATATAAGATCAATGTGTTCCATCTACATTTCAATGATGATGAGGGCTGGCGCATCGAAATCAAAGGCCTTCCTGAACTGACAGAGGTCGGATCCAAAAGAGCACACACACTGAGTGAAGAAAAATGGCTGATCCCGGCTTACGGTTCCGGTCCTGTAGCAAACCACCACAGTGGTTACCTTTCCAGATCGGATTTTGTCGAAATATTAAAATATGCCACCATGAGGCATATCAGGGTAATACCTGAATATGAGACGCCGGGTCATGCAAGGGCGGCAATAAAATCGATGGATGCACGCTACAGGAAATTTATGCAGGCGGGGAAGGCTGATGCTGCCGTAGCCTATCTGCTCCGGGATTTGAACGATAAGTCTGTGTATAGCAGCGTTCAGGGATTTAATGACAACGTAATCAACCCGGCATTGCCTTCCACCTACCGATTCATTGAAAAGATCATAGATGAGACCATCAGTATGTACAGGGATGCCGGGGCTCCGCTGAACACCATTCATTTTGGAGGTGATGAGGTGCCCAATGGCGTATGGGAAAAATCCCCCGATGCGCTAAAGTTAAGTGTTGACGATCCACGGATCAAGACAGTAGATGAACTGTGGTACTACTACTTTCAAAGAGTGAGCAAATTGCTGGCCTCCCGAAATCTTTATCTCTCCGGCTGGGAAGAGATTGGACTGCGCAAAACCAGGAATGCAGCGGGGACGAAAATGGAACTTGATGAGCGAGCGGTGGCACAGAATTTCCATGCGGACGTTTGGAATAATTTGAGTGGAAACGAGGATCTGGCCTATAAAATGGCGAATGCAGGTTACAAAGTTGTACTGACCAATGTAACCAACATGTATATGGACCTGGCTTACAACAAAAGCCATCAGGAGCCAGGGCAATACTGGGGCGGATATGTTGATGTAAATAAGCTCTTCAGCTTTATACCCTATGATTATTATAAAAACCAAACCGAGGATGAAAGCGGAAAACCTTTGCCGACAAATCATTATCAGGGAAAGATCCGGCTCAGCGAGCAGGGCAAGGAAAATATTATTGGTTTGCAGGCGCCGCTCTGGAGTGAAGTGATCACCACTATAGCTGAACTGGAATATTTGCTGTTGCCGAAAATACTGGGCCTGGCCGAGAGAAGCTGGGCCGAGGATCCGGTCTGGGCATTGGAACAGGACAGCGGAAAAAGTGCTGCTCTTTACAAAAAAGCATGGTCAGTGTTCATCAACCGGATCGCGACAAACGAACTGCCGAGACTGGACCACTATGGCGGTGGATTCCAATACAGGATACCTGCTCCCGGTTACATGGTCAGAAATGGAAAAGTAGAGGCCAATGTGCTATATCCCGGACTCCGCATTCACTACACCACGGATGGAACCAGGCCAACAGCAAAAAGCAAGCGGTACACCGTGCCAATCGCTTCCGGTAAGTCAATTCAACTGAGGGTTTTCAATTCAGCGCTTCGTGGAGGTCCTGCTGTACAGGTACTGCCCTAGCGGGTTGTAGATAAAAAAAGGACGGTTTTCTAAGAAAACCATCCTTTTTTTTAATGCTCAAGATCAATAATTACGCTAATGATATCGCATCGCTATTTGAATGCGAGTTCCCCAAAACTTTCTCTCTGATGAAAGTCAGGGTTCTCCGAGTTGATCATGTTCCAGCTCAGGAAATGCGGCTGGGGCAAACCGTCTCCGCATTTGTAAAAATTACCCCTGGCCTTGATTTCTCCAAAGGATTTGATCTGGTGGTAGATAAATGTTTGTTTGGGAATGATCAATAAAATCTCCCACTCAAAGCCATCCCGATCATCCATGAGGTTCGAGCTGATCCTGGAATGGGATCGCAATTTCTTGACAATTTCCAGCGGCAATAAGACGCGTTCGGAACGATCCTTTCCATAACCGATTTTCGAAAAACCGAGGCAATTGAATTCCAGATTGTAATAGCCCTTATCTCCATCAAATGCCACAAAAAATTCTACGCAGCTATCATTGTGTATATTACCATTGTATCCTTCATTGGCAATCAGATATTTTTCCTGCACGTGATACTTCAGAAAAATCAGGTCTTTATTATGGGCAATACTAAAGCTGGCTTTGGTATCAGTTAGGAATTCAGGCCATGGATTGCACCTAATAGGAAAACTGTTCAGGCTTTGCAGGGTCTGAATCAATTTTTCAGCAGTTTCCATGGCAATGGCACTTATATATGGGATTTCGAGCTTTTTCAAAGGAAGTGTAAAATGATTAATATTTGGGTTTCCGGGGCAAAGCTTGCGCATCACTTGCAGTGAAGACGATCTGTCCCCTGACAATGGTGGTATCGATTTTGATTTGCGGGTCAAAGATGACCAGGTCAGCATCCAACCCTTTTTTGATCACGCCCTTGTGGGCGTTGATGTTCAGTATTCTGGCCGGGGTTGCAGTGATCATCTCAACCGCCTCACTTAAGGGTACATCAGCGAGCTCGATCATATTTCTGACCAGTTGATCTGCTGTTGCCACGCTGCCGGCGAAGGCGCTACGGTCCGGAAGCTTAGCCACTCCGTCCTCAATAATTACCTCTATGCCGGTGGTTAGACTCCCTAAAATGCTTTTTCCCTTGGGCATGCCGGCCCCTCGCATCGCATCAGTGATCAGTGCCGTATTTTTCATGCCTTTGATTTTGTAGACCAGCTTCAATAGTGCGGGAGGCAGATGTACTCCATCGGCGATAATTTCCACAGTCATATTATCCAGGAGATAGGCTGCTTCTATCACGCCGGCATAGCGGTACGCATTTCTTCTGGATACGCCCGACATGCAGGAATAGAAGTGTGTAGCGTGGGTAAATCCTTCCTCGAACGCCTCCAGAACATCCTCATATATGGCATCAGTGTGGGCAATTGCGGCAAGGATGTGGTTGGCTTTGAGCGTCTTGGCAAATTCCAGTGCTCCGGGAAGCTCGGGAGCGGCACTCCACCTTCTGATAGCAGCTGTTGATGCTAAAATTTCATTGTATTCATCGGCATCAGGATTCCGGATATACCTGGGATCCTGTGCTCCTTTTTGGTTCATTGAAAAATAAGGGCCTTCTATATGCAGACCAACAAATTGTGCTCCCGAATCATTGATGGGGTCAGCAGCTTCATAGGTTTTGATGGTATCCAGCAGGTCAGTTTTTTCACAGCTTAGGGTGGTGGGCATGAGTGATGTGGTACCGTATTGGGCATGGGTGCGGGCAATGTTCAGGAAAGCATCAACCGTGTTATCCATAAAATCGTGTCCACCTCCACCATGCACATGCAGATCAATAAAGCCGGGTGATAGGATTTTGCCTCCTGCATTTATTTCAAACGCTGAGGGAACATCTACATTACCGGCTGATATCTCAGCAATTTTATCATTTTTAATAACTAATGTTCCACCCTTCAGTATTCCTTCCGGGGTTATAATATTGGCGTTGTATATTTTGATGTAGTTCATAGGATTACTTTTGAAATCTCCACTTTTTGAAGGCATGCCCATAAAAAGCATAAAAAATAAGATACAGATAACATGGTATCAATACCCAATAAGCTTCACGAAGACCATGATGGTCAGCCCAATAACCATATAACAAGGGCATAATGGCGTTTCCACACAGGCCCATGATGAGCAACGAGGCACCGGTTTTGAGGAATCGGCCAAGGTTGTTCAGCGCTAAGGGCCATACTCCCGCCCAAATCATGGAGTTGGCAAAACCCAGCAGCACAATCAGCCAGACTGAAAGATCAGTACGATGCCCCAACAGTATGACCTGCTTTTCAAAAACCAGGATGCAGCAGCTTAGCGATAAGCCCAGCAAAGTGCAGATCTTTAGTGCGGTAAGCTGGGAAATAAATCTTGGGATAAAGGTAATGCCCAGCAGATAGCCAATGATTGTCGCGGATAAGGTATAGGAGGGGAAGATTTTCGCCTCCATAAAGGCCATGCCATGATGCGAGGCATAATTTACGATACTGTCTACCGCAATGACCTGGGAGCCGACGTGAAAAAAAATTGCGATCGCGCCCAGGACAAGATGAGGAAAATCAAGAATACTTTTTTTCTCGGCATTATCCGCGCTCACCTGCCCATCTTCGTGATTGGTATCTATTTCGGGCAATGGTGAAAAACGGACAAAAAAACCCAGCAGCAGAAGTATGAGCGCCACGATGCCATAAGGCACCACCACACGTCCAATGACTTCGTTCAATACTGTTTCTTTGGCAGCACCTTCCATCAATGCCACCTGTTCAAACATCGCTTTGTCGGTTTCCGGCCGCAGGATAACAGCTGCAAACAACAAAGGCGCCAGAATGCCTGCGAGTTTATTGCAGATGCCCATGATGCTAAAACGCTGGGCAGCCCTTTCTTTCGGTCCCAGTATGGTGATGTAAGGATTGGCGGCTGTCTGAAGAATCGCCAGTCCAATACCAAGGGTAAACAGACCGGTTAAAAAGAGCGGATAAGTCCGGGTAAGCCCTGCAGGCACAAAAATCATCGCGCCAAGGGCCATGGTCCAGAATCCACACATCATCCCCTTTTTGAAGCCTATTTTTTTAAGCAGCAATCCTGCCGGAAGCGACATGACCAGATAGGCGATGTAAAATGCGAAAGCAACGAGGTAGGACTCAAAATTATTGAGCTCACAGCCAATTTTAAAAAAAGGAATAAGGATGGCATTGATCCAGGTGACAAACCCGAATATGAAGAACAGCACCCCTATGATGCCAATTGAAATAAGGGTGTCCCTCCTGCTCAGTGAAGAAACCTGTATCAGTTTTTCTATAGCCATTTACGTCTCTAAAAGATCTTTGTGTTTGTGAAATTAACGGGTTTGGGAAAGCTTCATCTTCAGCAGATCGAACCTTTCGTTTCTGTAGCGGTTCTCCACTTCGATCTCTTCGTTGAAGATCAAGTTTTTGTTCAGTTTGGCAAATCTTTTATCAAGCTCATCAGGATTTAAATTGCGCAGAATCTTATGCAGCCGCGGCAGATCTGCTGCAGTAAAAGCGGGAAGATTCATTTCGTGCTCTATCCAAATGCAGGTTAAGTAAAACTCCCTGATATCGTTCATGAGCACATAATGACTGAACTCTTCTACATTCTGAGTGGGTTTAAGCAGCTTGAGTTCGGTGGAGCTTTTTTTAGCGCTGTCCAGCAGGGCCGATATCGTTAATCCGGAAAAACTAGTCTTCCCTTCGTTGACCTCGATGGGAGTACGCGTGATTGCCCTGGAGAAGACATCTGATTTCTGTGCATTGAAACCATAGGTTTCAGCGCTGTATTTTTTAACAAATGCTGCCCCGTCAAATGCCCCCAAGGCTTTTAGCTGTTCAAAATAGGCGGAAATGAGCATATTGAAACCACTTATCGGATATACCCTTCTGATGGCGTGAAGGTCCGCAAGGTCTGTTGTTGATTCCAGCACACTGGAATATAACCCTGATGTCGACCAGGAAGTCATCACGATTCCCTGATAGCCCAGCTGCTTCGCCTGCGGAATGAAAGAGGTGATATTATTGAGGTGTTTGATCCAGTCCGTTAGAAAATAGTTATCGGGATGGCTTCGAATTGCGGGTGATCCCCATATTTCAAAACCACTTTTAACCAGTTTTTGATGATCTCCGAACCGGTCCAGTGCCCAGCCATAGTTCCAGTCTACAAAAATTGTTCCCTTGGGCAATCCCTGTAAAGCGTCCGGATAGTTCAGAGCGATGTCTGCCCAGACAATCGGTTTCTTTCCCAAACCCACCACCACATCGCAGAGCATTTTCAGATAGTCCCCGTATAATCGTCCTTTTCCAACCGCGGCCACTTTCTTTTTCGACTCTTCAGAGCGGCCAAGCAGGTAGGTTTCATCGCCCCCGATATGAATGTATGGAGAATCATGCGTCGAGATCATGTCCTGGAACAAATCCGTGAACAATGCCCTGCAACCTTCTTCCCTCAATGGGTTGACCTGTGAAAAATCTTTTTGATCTTCTCTTAGTTCTTTGTATCGATAGTGCCTCAAAATGTATTCAACATGCCCAAAACTCTGTTGGAGTGGAACCACGTCGATGCCCAGCTTCTTGCAATAAGCTACGAATGATTTAATTTCCTCCCGGGTATAGGCATGACGGCCCGTGATGACGCGGTGTTTCTGATAAGGATATGATGCTTCCCATTCCATAACCAGGGTATTGATCCCATTTTTGCTGAGTTTAGCTGCAAATTCCTTCAGGGCGGGCATTTTCATGACCTGAATCCTGAGGTCCAGATGAAAACCCTTTACTTTAAAGTTTCCGTCCAGTCTTGGGTTGGCCTGGGCGGCGCTATCTGCAATACTTGCGAGAAGGAGAAATAAACAAAGTAGCGTGCTGGCTATATGCTTGGCGCTTAAAGAGAGAATCATATATATAAAATTTCTAATGCGGTAAGATTTGTCAATTTAGGAAAAACTATGGCATTTTGCTCCATTCGTCCACCGGCGAAATCAGGTTTTGTTTAATCCATTTCCCCGACTCTTTCAGATTATCATCTGTCCACGGCCCATTGGGACAGGTGCCCGTTTTCCATACCGCACCACTCAGGGGACTGTCTGAATAATTCCAGTTGCACCAGGAAATTTTATGTTCGGCCAAAAACTTCAGCCACTTGGCCGACATATCAAAATCATTCTCACCATCTCCCCACCCGTTCTGCGTACCAAACTCAGTGACAAAGACCGGAATTCCGTTTTCAATTGCTTTGGCAACATACCCCATTCTTCTTCCCTGATGATTGCTTTGGAAATTCTCGGCAGCATAGAAATGCATGGTGTACATGATGTTTTCAAAGGACAGCTTATTGCCAATTACCAGATCGGGTCTGGAAGCATATTCGGGTGTTCCTACAATCACAATGGATTGCGGGTCGTTTTTTCTGATGGTGGGCACGATCTGGTCTGCGTATCTTTTGATAACGGCCCAGGTCACGTCAAGCTGTTTATTATTGGGCTCATTACAGATCTCATAAAGAACATTGCCTTTGGCTGAGTGTTTTTTAGAGACTCATATCCGCCTTCCTGTACATACATGGAAATGCGCAAAATGTCAGCTCCCCAATCATTCATCAACACATTCAGGGATTGTTCACTGTAGCAATTGCCCCTGTACTGCAGCCCATGGGTACTCATCCCCCTTAACTGAACGGGTATACCTTTTTGGTTGACCATGTTCGTGCCAGACAGCTTTAACCTACCGTTCACGGTAAAAGCGTTGCTTTTTTTCACAGGCGATACTTGCTCCTGCTTTTGATCGGGCGTTGTCGTTTCACTTCCTTTACAGGAGGAAAAAGTCAGGACCAACAAGCTTAATAGATAAATTGTACTTTTCATTTTCATATTTTATTTATGCGGGCATGAGTTTATTTCATACCTGATTGATATGTCCGGTCTATAAGTTTCAAAAGTGAATCGTCATCAAAACTGTCATAAAGGAGTTGCCAGATCATGACGCCTCCCGCTGCTTTCATGGCCAATTGTGTTTTTGCCCTGATGGTCTCTTTTCCATTATAGTAAATGGTTCCACCGTTGTCAGGCAGAATAATCTCATCATGATCCATTCGCCCCGGATATTTGCTGACAACATCCTGCCAGGAGATCTGCCTAAAGGCCCTGTCTTTTGCTGGGAGTTCTCCAAACCCGTAACCATAAAAAGGTAGGCCTATATTCAGCTGTTCTTTTTTAAGGCCCCTTTCATTTTGCCAGTATGCCAGATGATCCTCCGCATAAGAATAAGGGGAATGCTGCCCTGGATCCTCCGGCTTCCATGGGCCGGTTTTATCATAAGCCATGATATTGATGAAGTCAAACTTGGAAAGTGCACGGTCGGTCATTTTCTCTCTTGTCCACCAGGCTACCGCAGCAGTCAGGAGTTTACCGCGTTTGCGCAATGGTTTACTTAAGCCCACGATAAAAGATTCATAATTGATATCGATGTCCTCGCCTTCGAGATCCACATCGATCCCATCCAGATCATACTGATCCAGCACTGCTATAAAATTTTTGACCAGTGAACCTCTGTAACCATCGGAAATCAGCACCGCATAATAAGCGTGACTGCTCCCGCCCCCACAGGACATTAAGACTTTTATGTTTTTTTGATGCGCAATCCTCACCACCGAGTCCAGGCCTGGTACAGGTTTGAATTGACCTTCGGGATCAGGATTGATAAATGCAATGTTTAAATGGGTGATTTTATCCAGATCAATCTTTTTCAGATCCTGAACCATGTTGGCCTTGGACCAGATGTAGCCCACGACCTTAAACTGAGCGGAGGTCCGATCTGGCCATGCCCAGGCCGCCAGGATCAAAAAGGTAATGATGTTGCGCTTTCCCATATGATTATTTCAAGGCGTTGCTGATCGCAAGGGTGAGTGAGTTGGGGCCGTTAACATCAAAGTCACCCTGCCACAGGTAAGCTCCCAGATAGTTATTGGCTTTGATATACTGCGCTTTTTGTGTCACCAGCGGCACCCCGTTATAATAAATAGCCAGAGGGGCTGGCGTTAAGTCGAGTTTCTCTTTGTCAAAAGCAGTTGCAGAAAGGGCCAGAATGTCTTTATAGGGAATATAATTGAATGAAGTAAAATTGAGGTTATTGCCATTGGCGTCCACAGCGGTGTACCTGAGTCCCATTGCCGGAATACCGATTACAAGTTTGGAAAGTGGAATCTTGGCTTTCCAGATTTCGGCGCTGGCAACCATGTACTGATAGCCGGAAGGATTGCCCAATGGTCTGCCAACACCGGTATTCAGGCCGCTTTCAAAAGCGCGAACATTTACCCAGTCCACATTAACCAGATTAGCCGCTGTGTAATTGCTGTGCGTATAATTGACCGGGACAGTGAGTGTTATTATTTTTGCCGGCCCCAGTGCGGCGCGCAGCTCATTGATAAAAAGAATGGTCGCCGCCATGTTTGCCGTTGTGGTCGCCTCTACTGTATTACCGACATCGGCCATCAGTACATCCACACCATCCAGGCTTCTGTCGTTAAGGTATTTTTTAATATCCTGTACCAT
>SEDB01000084.1 GCA_004210715.1 Pedobacter sp. | reverse complement strand
GCTGCCACAGCCGAGTTTCTTGGCGTCAGGTCTCTTTGAAGATAACTCTTATCATAAAGTTTTACTCCTGTTCGGTAAGATCCGCCAACCCATAAAAACTCCTTGATCAGTAAGAAAGCATTTACATCCAAACTCGTCGGACCGCCACGATCATCCTTCAATAGAAAGGAAGGCTTTACCTGAAAATCCTCATTGATGGGGAACAAAGCGCCCGCCGTTAAATAATAGTGTGGCTTGGGCTGTGGAATGAAAGCGTAACGATCGATATTGATGTAGGTTGCGATCAGGTTATCGGCAGAAAAACCTGCATAAAACTTATCGTTGGCGAAATAAACACCTGCCCTGGCATCTGGAACAATGGTGCTCTGAACGCCAACTGGTTGAAAAGGTTCCGGATCGTTAGGATTTAACATCGAACCGTCAATACCCAATTGGGCCATACCCACGCCCAATCCCAATGCCAGTCTAGAACTGCCATCGTCATTTAAGCGAATGCGATAGGCATAATTTCCATATATGGCAAGGTTGGTTTGTGCGCCAAGTTTATCGCTCGATACCTGAAGTGCCAAGCCTACATTTCCGCATATGCCGGGTTGATGTAGATTCCGTTGAACATGTACTGGCTATACTGTGCATCCTGTTGGGCAAGAACTGGTCTTGCGAAAAACGAAATGGAAAATCCAGCTATCAATAATAATTTCTTCATCATTACCTTGCCCTTAATTTTTAAATGCACGAATCAATGTTATATATCCTTTAAACACCTGCCAAGGAGCTGAAGCATTTTCTTTTACCCGAAGCAGGTAATAATAAGTTCCTTCATTCAAACCTTCGCCAGACCAATTATTTTGATAATTGTTAGACTTGTAAACTTCATTACCCCATCTGTTTACAATTACTAAATCATTTTGTGCAAATAAATTGAGCCCACGAATCTCGAATAGATCGTTTATACCATCTCCATTAGGTGTAAATAAATTCGGAACAAGCAGATTACTTCCAGCAACGGAATATTTTGTAAAGAAAGCACCATTTGCTGCCATATCTGCGGCAACAAGAACATTAGTTCGGGTAAGTATGCCCAATGATGGGTTGGTAGCTGGAGCAGAATCCCAGTTGGCATTCCCTAAATATCTACCTATCGAAGAAGTTCCATCTTCAAATTTAGCCCCATTTGTACTTTGATTGTGCTGGAGGGTAATGGTGGTTTGTACTGGTGCAGAAGAATAAATATTCCAGGTACGATTCATCCCCCGAACTGATGATACCACAGCATTACTAGCACCAACATAATCCTGAACACTTACATATAGTTTTGTTGCTGATTGTGGCGTTAATGTTGCTGGTGTATAATCCCCTTCTGCAATACCTACTGGAAAAACAAATGCTGAGCTTCCGGAAAACTCCTTTATCATGTGGCCCGTAATACTGTTGCCTGTAACAACCATTCTGTTCTGGCTGTAATTAGTAATTTTTCCAGCAGCATTAAAGGCAAGGTTATTACCGTTTAGTATAATGTTAGCTCTATTTTCTGCTAAATCTAATGTTCCACCAATATTTAAGGTGGCAGCCAATACGCCTGATGGATTTGCCGTACCATAACCAGGATCAGCTACATCACTTAAAATGGCGCTGTTCTTATTGTGATGTTCTATTAGTAAGTTAATGAAATTACTGTTATTGCCATCAATCATAGTTGCACTTGCTGGCATATCTACATAAAATGGATTATCCCCCGGATTATAAATCACAATTTTTCCTGAGCCAGAAAATGTTGCTCCAGGTGCAATCCAAATATTTTTACTAAAAATCTCTAACGTTCCGTTAATAACCCAGTTGGCATTAGGACCGAAATATGTTCCTTCCGCATAACGAGTTTCAGTATTTCCCACTGATACAATAACTGCTGAATCATCAACAGTTTTACTTCCTGCGCCTGTTTGTGCATAAATTTTTGAACTGCTGATGAACAGAAAAATCAAAAGTAGAATAGGTATAATTTTCTTTCTCATTTTCTTAAAATTAGTTCTTAATAATTTTAGCAGGAAGCATTGGATTGGTGATGATGTTACATAATCTCACTTCAATAAAAACCTCTTTAGAATAAACAGTACAACTATTAGATGAACTTAGCTTTGCACGAATTTTAAGTTGATCCAAATCAATTGATGGACTAGAGAATTTTACTTCAGAGCCTGTAGGCGTTACCTCATTAACAAAAGTGGTAGTGGTTAAGGTTGCCCATGCAGAAGTTGTTTTATTAAAATATTCCCAAACAACTGTGGTTGCATCACTTTGTATATTTATAGTATTTTCCCCATCAGCACATACATAAAAATCTTCAGCTAAATTTTGAGTAATGACAGGCAATGCAAAAATATCTACACGGAATGGAACTTTTGCACCAAAACAAGTCGTTCCGTTTTTGTTAATCCCTTCTGCAACGAAATAATTATAAACACCTGTAGCCGTTGGAGCTGGTGCACTTGCTAATGGCGCAGTATCGGTAGTATTATTAAAATAATAAAGTTGGTATCCGTTTGCCGTTCCATATGATGATAATTGATTATTGAAGGCGACAGGGTTTCCCACACACCAGTTTAAATTTGTAGCGGTAGGCTGAGTAGTTACCTTGTCAACCAAAGTTTCTAACTTAAGGAAACATCCAGCTTCCATACCTTCTAGAACTACATAATATGGGGTTGAGATACCGTTATTAGTTACTGGAAAACTTCCCGAAATCAAAGAACTGGCATAACCTGCAACTTCGGGGCTCACTGAATAAAATTTGCTACCCAATGGATAAGCTGAAATAATATCAGCACGTGGAATCGCATTTCCAGGTGATGAACAAAATGCTTTGAATTGTTTTGTGCCATTTTTCACTCCTACCGGACAATTATTTAAGAAAGCCTGAGATGGTACAATAGTTACCTGGAATGGATCGCGAATAGGTGTATTTCCACAATCTGTATTGTACCCAATAACAAATCCATTATTAACGGCAATACCAGAGTTTGTACCAGTACCTTTAAAGGTTCCATCCAAATTGATAATCAGACCACAAGATCCACCAGTTGTTAAAATAGTACAATCATTGGTTACCCTAATGCGATATTTTAATTGAGCCAATATGGCATTCGGATCAGCTGGCTTAATTAAATTGCCAACAGTCCAGGTTAATTTACCACCAGGCGTAATATTCGGATCAGTTGCTCCAGATGGGTGCGACCAAACAACTGATGTACCCGAGCCTGTAGTTACATTTGAACTTACATAGTGTACATTATGAGGCAAAGGTATTTCAATCAAACCATTGTTTATAGGTTCTGTACCCTTATTATAAATCGTTGAAGTAAATTCTATATTTTGGTTAGGATCTACCGTTCCTTTATTGGGAACACTAGACTCATTGGTATTAAAAACCTGCACTTCAGGGATATAAGCATCTACCGCGAATACAATATTAAAAATGCTATAGGTATCTTGTGTACTTCCATATTGAAACCTCGTTGAAACTTGATTATTACCAATAATTGAATTATTAGTATTTGTTAAGTTAAACATAGTAACATCTATCCCAGTATTGTTGGGTAAATTAGGGTTACGGGCATTACCACCTGTAAGAATACTCGAATTAAAAAAGTTATTGGTAGTGTTTCCACTATGACTCAATGAAATCCAATCATTATTTGCTGCATTCCGAATTTTGAAGTAATCCCCAGTAATATTTCGGTCACCCTCTCCGGCCATCATCCCCATTTTAATATTTACAGGGCCACTTTTTACTGCTTGAAAACCCGTTACAGGTAATTCCATAGCAGTTGAAGAACTACCCAATAAAAAAGCATTACCATCAAAAACAGTAATATCTCTCCAAACTTTAGTAGGGTTTTCATAAATAACAACCATTCCCCATCCTCCATAAAACCCGGTACCATCACTTAATCCTTCATTAATTGCAATATCTGCAACGGTGTAATTTCCTACTCCCTGAGCAATTACGTAGTCAGTAACATCTGCGTAAGCAGAATACATTACCCTATTACCACTTGTTGGAAAATATATATCGTTTGTTCCAGCAGTTATCTCTTGATATCCGCCACTTGGTCCTTTTAGCTTTACTTTTCTCTTATTGAAACTTTTGGTAACCCCATTTTTAGTTACATTAAAAATATTAGGACTATTATCATTGTCATTATGGGCTCTACCTGTCCAATATAAACCAGCGAAGATAATTTTAGTACAAGCAGCATCAGTACCAAATTTCAGATCTGCCGAGGATGAATTGAATGTACTAGCATCATTATCAATATCCACATATTTCATTAAATTACTGCTATTATCAGTGATATCATTGTAAACTGATAGGGTCAGGTTTGTATTACCCACCATAACAAAATCTCCTTGAAGATTATAGGTTGATTTACCCTTATAGTTTCCCGGCGCTTTCTGAGAAGTACGTGGAGTAAATGGAACTTGTTGAGAAAAAGTAAGGGAAACAGTTAGAACAGTAATGATTAATGTTAGAACAATCTTCAAACCTCTGCTTATTAATTTAGAATTATTTTTCATTGAGGTCATTTAAGATGGAAGTTCCATTTCGTAATAAACAATTTCGATATCTGCGGAAATACTTTTAGCAGAAATTAAATCTTTAAAGAGCGCTTTAATCTCATCGATACTTATGGAATCATAACTTTTTATCAAAATATATTTCAAACTTTTGAACTGACTTAAATGATCTTCATTCAGTATCAAATTTTTGCCCTTGTCCCATTTTATAGCGATTACTTCAGCAGAACTGAATGACTTTGAAAAATTAATATCTTTTAATTCATTGGTCAGATTACTGTTAAGCTCTATCCCTCTTGTATTTCCTTCTTCTGCCCACAAAAAAGTAGGTTTACCAGATTCATTAAGCTGCATTCTTGATATTGGACCAAAAAACAATTTATCAATTGTTTCACGATCTTTCTGAGGAAGACTTTTTATCTTATTACTGTATGTATCTATTTTAGTAATCTGTGCTTGTGCCCCAAAAACGAAGCAAAAACACATTACCAATAGGATTTGAATTGATCTTTTCATAGTCTTGATTATTTAACAACAAATACTATGTTAGCGAATGACGTAGTTTTTGCTTTACCGATTACATTGTAAGTCATCATTCCGTTAGCATCAACTGATGTAACTTTGATTACCGCAGCATCAACATAAGTTACATAGTATTCCAAATCAGTAGGATTTAACAGGAAAGGAATGCTCTTCTTCGCTCCTGTACTATTCATTGTACCTGGTACATTCTCAAATTGAGATTTATACAGGTCATAGAGGTTTACAGTTTTCGTGCTAATGGTTGCAACATCCAACACAATTGACGGCATGTAGAACCACTTAGGCATAGCTGCATTAACCAGTTTTAAAACACCACTTGTTGGATCAGCCACCACAATTTTATCAGTTGTTGCACCTGTATTTGGTAGGCCTGTAATAGCTAATGTGTTCGTTGCATCAGTTGTAATCGCAGTTGGTTTAGTCAAAGCACCACCCAATTGAATATTGTTAACCGTTTTGCTTAAACCGTTACTAGCAGTTGTATTGTCTCCTAATGTAGATTGATCAACCCATTGCGTAGTTCCAGCAGCATTGGTAATCAAAACCTGACCAGTTGTACCAGTGGCAATTTGATTATTTGTCACTTTACCCGCCATGTTTTGCAAATTCAATTTAGTTTCATCAACATCAATACCAAACGGTTTCAATGCAGCACCTGTAGGTGTACCAGTTAATATTATCTTGTTTGTAGAAGTAACATTTGCTCCGGTGGTAATGGCAGCTGCATCAACAGAAAGCGCTCCATCTGCACCAACTACAACCGAACCATTACCCTGTTTAACAACTCCAGAAGCTGTACCACTTGCGGTAGCAACATTCACAGTATAAGCTGTATTGCCAGTTGCATTTGGAGTAGCTGGCGATACAGTAACATTTGTGCCTGCTACAACCGTTGATGTTTTTTGTGCAGCCTGTATAGCCAGTGTTAAATCTAAAGCTGAGGCTTCACCATTTACCGTACTTACTAATTTATTTGTGGCATCAAATGTTAAAGCATTTGAATTGATAATTTTCACACCAGTTCCAGTAACGTTGTTAACCGTTGTTGATAAGCTATTTCCTGTCGAAGTGTTGCTCACAGCAGTAGCCGGAACTAGAGTAGATTTATCTACCCACGATCCAACATTGCCTGCACCTACAACCATCACTTGTCCAGCTGTGCCACCTTTGATTTGATTTGCATTTAGGTTTAATTTGGTTTCATCAACATCAATTGAAAAAGCTTTTAAAGCCGCACCTGCCGGAAAACCACCTAACTTTATTTTATCGCTGCCAATGGTAACATCTTTTCCTGTCACAATTGTTGCTGCATCAACAGTCAAAGTACCTGTTGCATCGATAGCTAAACCTGCACCTGGTTTCACAGCACCAGTAACCGATGTAGATGCTACATTTGTATTAACTACATAATCAGTGTTCTTTCCAGCTGTGCTTGAAGTAACTGTAGTATTCGCACCATTCGATAAAGAAGCTGTGAATTGTCCAGCCTGTATAGCTCCATCGTTTACTTCTACTTTGTAAGCTGTATTATTTCCAGCTAAAGTTGAGGTAACTGTAGTAGTTGTACCATTTATTACTGAACTTGTTTTTTGGGCAGCCGTAACAACTGGTGTCAAATCCAAAGCTGATGTTGTAGCAATACCATTAATGGTACTTACTAATTTTTGATCAGCATTTAATGACAGTACATTTGTGTTAATAATTGTTGCTGTTTTAGAAACATTATTTACATTACTTGTTAAAGTGTTTTGATCTGAAGTTAAAACATTTGTTGTAGTTGGAACTAAAGTCGATTGATCTACCCATTGCGTTGTAGTACCATCTGCTTTGGTAATGAGCACTTGGTTGGCAGTACCTGTTTTAATTTGATCATTAGTTACTTTTCCCCCTAGATTGGATAATGTTAATTTAAATTCAACAACATCTACTGAATATTCTGTATTGTTACCCGCTGTACCAGTACCTGTTGTTATTACCGAAACTTTATCGGATGCATTTTTCACTGAAGTTGTTTTTTGAGCGGCTGTTATGGCTGGGGTTAAATCTAAAGCTGGTGAAGTTACAACACCATTAACAGCACTCACTAATTTTTTGTCTGCATCAAAGCCCAATGTATTGCTATTGATAATATCTACTGCCGTACCAGTTTTGCCATTTACTGTTGTAGTTAAGCTGTTTAGGATAGAAGTGTTGCTAACGGTAGTTGCATCGGCCTTATTAACCCATTCTGTGCTTGTTCCAGCTGCATTTGTGGTCAATAATTGTCCTGCTGCACCTGGCTTAATAGATAGGGTCACGTCTTTTAATGTTGCACCATTACCATTATTTACATTGATATCAGTACCTGAAATTCCTTTTGTACTTACTACGCTCGCATCGGTAATGGCTTTGTAAGTTACATTACCAGCTGCGTCTGCTGTAGCTACTTTGTTTGCATCAGTTCCATCAGTTGCAGCGCCTAATTTTGTTGCCGTTACAGCTTTATCTTTAATGTTTATGGTTACATCTTTTAATAGTGATGTACCAGCATTTGCAGATAATAATAAATCTTTAGAGCTTAATGCTTTACCAGTTGTAATCGCGGCAGCATCAACAGCAAGTCCGCCATCTGCAGCTACCACCACCGAACCGTTACCTTGTTTTACAACCCCTAAGGTGGTACCACTTGCAGTAGCAACATTTATTTTGTATTGGTCAGCTGTTGTACCCGAACCTGTAACAGTTGTATTGGTACCGTTAATTAATTTAGTTTCAGCACCGGTTACTAAGGTAGTTAAATCGTTATATGTTACATTTCCTGCTGCATCAGCTGTCGCGATACGATTTACGATTGCACTTGTTCCTGCTGTTAATTTATCAGCCGTTACGTTTTTATCTTTAATATCAGATGTCTCAACCGCATCGTTTGCGATTTTAGCCGTTGTGATGGCGTTATCGGCAATACCTAATTTTACATCTTTCAATACCGCATCTGTTCCATCGCCTGCCGGACTATTAACTGTAATTCCATCGCCAGTGATCGCCTTTTTATTTGCAAGGGATGTTGCATCAAATGTTTTATAAGTTACACCACCAGTTCCATCTGCAGTTGCCAACTGACCCGCAGTCGCACCATCAGAATTTAACATTGCAGCTGTAATTGATTTAGCCTTCACAGTTGCAACAACATTTTTTAATGTTGCACCTGCACCATCAGCAAATGTAATTTGATCAGAGGTTAAGTTACCAGTATTCAAAACATCATTAGCACCAACACTAGGCTTTTTACCTATCCATGCACCATTCTCAAAAGTTAGCACCTGGTTAGCAGTTGGAGCAGTTGCGCTCAATGGTGTACCTTGTAATTTTTCAACCTTAGTTGCATTCGCGGCTCCGGTTACATCTCCAGCTAAAGTTATGTTCGCTAAATCAGCTGCTATGGTATATGTTGTTACTGCTCCAACAGTTACAGGAGTTACCGCTGTACCTGTGCCAGCAGCCACAATCGTAGTTTTTTGACCAGCTTGGATGGCATCTTTTAAATCAACTGGATCACCCGTTGTACCATTTACCTTAGTGGTTAGTGATGTACCTGTTATATTATTACTTACTGTCGTGCTTCCGGCAATTCCATCTACTGTAGACCATACAACATTTCCGGCACCATCATACCCCAAAACAAGTTTATTCGCACCTGCTGGTGCATTAATTTTTTTGGTTGTAATGGAGTTATCGTTAATTTTAAGATCAGTAGTTTCTAAAACTGCACCAGTTAAAGAATTTGTGCTGTTTACACTAATGATTCCATCTGTAGTAATGTCTTTTTTACCTGTTAGTGTACCTGGTGTAAGATTTTGATAAGTCACAACACCATTTGCATCAGCAACCGCTACTCTTCCAACTGTTCCTGCTCCGGCATCAAGTTTCGTAGCAGTAATGGCTTTATCAATTACCTTATCTGTCGTAATTGCATTGTTCCCCAGTTTGGAATTGGTAATAGCCAAATCTTTTACTTCTATTTTGTATTCGGTATTTTTAGCATTTGCAACACTTGCAGCAGAAGTTACACTAGTAGTTATACTTTCAACAACACTTGTAGTTAATTGATTAGCTTCAACCAAATCTTTAATCGCGATCGTTGTTGAAATGCCTTTTGAATTTGTGTAAGTTAAAGCATTGGTCGTTTTATCGTAAACCAAAGCAGTGGTGTTCAGTGGAAGAGCGGTTGTTACGCCTTTACCATTTGTATAATTCAAAGTATTGGTTGCCTTGTCATAAACCAAAGAACCATCGTTTAAATCGATCAGTTTCGCAACACCGTCCTCACCTGTGTAGGTCAGTTCGTTTTTGGTATTGTCGTAAGTCAAAGTTGTTTTGGTTTCGTTCGCTGCAACCAGATCTTTAATCGCGATCGTTGTTGAAACTCCTTTTGAATCCGTGTAAGTTAAAGCATTGGAAAGTTTATCATAAACCAACGAAGCCGTATTCAATGGCAATGCGGTTGTTACTCCGTTACCATTTGTATAATTCAAAGTATTGGTTACTTTGTCATAAACCAAAGCACCATCGTTCAAATCGATCAGTTTCGCAACACCGTCCTCACCTGTGTAGGTCAGTTCGTTTTTGGTATTGTCGTAAGTCAAAGTTGTTTTGGTTTCGTTCGCTTTTATAAGTTGTGAGATATTGATGGTTTGCTTTACTCCAGTATTATCAACATACGTGAAATTAGCGCCATCGTAGAAAACGTTTCCTCCAGTGTTTTTAAC
>SEDB01000449.1 GCA_004210715.1 Pedobacter sp. | reverse complement strand
CCTTCAGCAGATGCTACGTGCGCCAAAGCCTGGCCGCCAACTACATCGCCGATGGCGTAATAACCTTTAACTGAAGTATTATAGAACTCGTCGGTTACAATTTTACCTTTCTCGGTTTTAATGCCAGTTTCTTCTAAGCCAATGTTTTCGATGTTTGCTACAATACCTGCAGCAGAAAGTACGATATCAGCTTCGATGGTTTGCATACCAGATGCCGTTTTTACAGAAACTTTACAGCCTGCACCAGCAGTATCCACTGCTTCAACAGAAGCTGAAGTCATAATGTCGATACCTACCTTTTTAAGGCTACGCAATAATTGTTTCGATACATCTTCGTCTTCTACCGGAACTACGTTTTCCATAAATTCTACGATAGTTACTTTAGTGCCCATTGTAGCATAGAAATAAGCAAACTCTACACCAATAGCACCAGAACCTACCACAACCATGCTTTTTGGTAGTTCAGGGAGTACCATCGCCTGGCGGTAACCGATAATTTTTTTACCGTCTTGTTTTAAATTAGGCAACTCTCTCGAGCGGGCACCAGTAGCGATAATAATATTTTTAGCTGTTAGTTCTTTTTGGGAACCATCAGCACCTTTTACTTCTAATTTGTTGCCTGGCTTTACTTTACCAGTGCCCATGATTACGTCAATTTTATTTTTTTTCATTAAAAATTGAACGCCTTTACTCATGCCATCTGCTACACCACGACTACGTTTAACAACTGCGGCGAAATCTGCAGTAGCACCTGCTGTTGTGATCCCATAATCAGCAGCGTGATTAATGTATTCGAAAACCTGAGCGCTTTTTAAAAGTGCTTTAGTTGGGATACAACCCCAGTTTAAACAAATACCACCTAATGATTCACGCTCTACAATTGCAACTTTCATTCCTAATTGTGAAGCTCTGATTGCAGCTACATAACCACCTGGGCCGCTGCCTAAAACAATAACGTCGTAGTTCATATTTATATTAAAGAGATTTCCTTTTTAACTGTTTATTTGTCGTAATCTTCTGGCAGAAGAAGTCTCCCGCATCAGGATAATTCTCGGATTGACGGTTAGGCCATCTTTCACATTACTATGTGGAGCTAATCGTAGAACCACTAATTGCCAAAACTAAAAAAAAAATGTTAATTGGCAGCGATGATTATGGAGATACATTGTCAAAATTTGAAAATTGACAAACGATCGTTCAATAAGTATTTATTTATAATTCAAATTTTCAAAATTGATTGAGTAGTTATCAGGTATAGCAATTATATTAACGTTTTAGGAGATTATTATGGGCTATTAATCGCTAAAGGTCTTAATCGTCAGTAATTTGTCAGTTTTGGTTGTCAAAACAATTAATTTGAAGGAGCGATTTTTGGAGGAATTCTTTTTACGGTGGTTTTTAGATTCGATAATGGCAATATTTTATTACTTTTTTTAGTAAATATTTAATAAGGCCAACAATCAATTAATAAACTGAAACTTAAAAGGTTAATCTATCATGTTAATTGTTGAAAAGTTTTAGAATGCTTAACGATAATTTAACATTGGATGTTAAAATGTGTTAAATTTTAATCCATACATTTGCAGCAATAAAATCACCCCCGATTATTATTCAACAAACAAAAAACAATTAAAAAACAAAGTATGAACAAATCTTTACTTTTAAGATTACTACTCGTTATTGTTGCAGTTGTAGGTATCACTTTCGGCGCAAGCGCTCAGGTTACCACCTCATCAATGACAGGAACAATTAAGGATGCGAGTGGCGCCTTACCAGGTGCGAGCGTTAAAGCTACACACACGCCTACAGGTTCGGTTTACACCGTTTCAACAAACGCTGATGGTAGATTTACCATTGGTGGTATGCGTGTAGGTGGTCCTTACACTGTTGAGGTTAGTTTCGTAGGTTACAAACCTGCAAAATTATCAGACATTTCTTTGAAATTAGGTGAGCCTTATCTGGTTAATTTGGTGTTGGTTGATAACAGTTCAACCCTTGCTGAAGTTAAAGTTGTTGGTCAAGGCAC
>SEDB01000448.1 GCA_004210715.1 Pedobacter sp. | reverse complement strand
TTGGAAGTGGTGTAATTTTAGCTTCTTTCATCATCAGCGTAGTTATTTTCTTTAGTTTACAAGGCGATACACAAAAATCTCACGAAGTATTTTTATTCGATTGGATTAGCGCAGGAACACTGCATATTCCTTTATCATTCCTGGTTGACCCATTGAGTTCAATCATGCTTTTGATTATTACTGGAATTGGTTTCTTAATCCATTTGTATTCTACCAGCTACATGCATGATGACGAAGGATTCGGTAAATTCTTCTCTTATCTGAACTTGTTTGTGTTCTTCATGCTTTTATTGGTTTTGGGTTCAAACTACATTGTCATGTTTATCGGTTGGGAAGGCGTAGGTTTATGCTCATACCTGTTAATCGGTTTCTGGTACACAAACAGCGCTTATGCATCAGCAGCTAAAAAAGCTTTCGTAATGAACCGTATTGGCGATTTAGGCTTTTTGTTAGGTGTATTCTTAATCTTTACTACTTTCGGAAGTGTAGAATTTGCTAAAGTTTTCCCTCAGGCGGCTAATATGTTACCTGGACAAAATACCTTGTTCTTAATCACGGTACTCTTATTCGTTGGAGCTTGTGGTAAATCGGCACAGTTGCCATTATTTACCTGGTTGCCAGATGCGATGGCCGGACCTACACCAGTTTCTGCATTAATTCACGCAGCAACGATGGTAACGGCGGGTATTTATATGATTGCCCGCTCGAGCGTATTATTCGATTTAGCCCCAATTACACAAAATATCATTGCCATTATAGGTATTACAACAGCTTTAGTTGCAGCGATTATCGCTTTAACACAAACAGATATTAAAAAGGTATTGGCTTATTCAACGGTATCTCAATTGGGTTACATGTTCTTAGGCTTGGGCGTTGGCGCTTATACAGGTTCATTCTTCCATGTATTAACTCACGCATTCTTTAAAGCATTGTTATTCTTAGGCGCTGGTTCTGTAATTCATGCCATGCATCACGAACAAGATATGCGCCACATGGGTGGGTTAAGGAAAAAACTTCCGGTTACTTTCTTAACGATGATGATTGGAACCATCGCAATTGCAGGTTTACCGCCATTTTCAGGTTTTTTCTCTAAAGATGAGATTTTAGCAAATGCGTACCAGGCGAGTCCAATTCTTTGGGGAGTTGGGGTGTTAACTGCATTTTTAACTTCTTTTTATATGTTCAGAATGATGTTCTTAACTTTCTCTGGAAAATACAGAGGAACACATCACGAAGAAAGCCATGTACACGAATCGCCAAAGGCGATGACTATTCCATTAATCATCCTGGCAATTTTAGCTGCAATTGGTGGAGCGATTAACATTCCTCACGTTTTCGGTGGAAACGAATGGTTGGCACACTGGCTAAGTGGTGCTGGAGTTGCACAACACGAATTGGAATTAAGTCATTCAACTGAATTTACGTTGATGGGTGTTTCAGTTGTGGCTGCAATTATTGCATTGCTTTATGCTTATACAAGATACGTTAAAGGTGCTCGCGTTCCTGTTGCAGATGAAGCACCACGTTCGGCACTGGCAAAATTATCATACAATAAATTTTATCTTGATGAGATTTATGATTTCATCATTACAAAACCATTAGATGCGTTTTCAAAATTCTTCTACAGAATTATTGATACTAAATTCATCGATGGAATTGTGAATGGTTTAGGCTGGAGTACAAGCGAGGCCAGTAAAGGTGTTCGTTTATTACAAAGTGGAAATGTAGGTTTCTATATTTTTATGATGGTTATTGGTATCATCGCATTGCTTGTTTATACATTTAATTACATATAAAAAGGGTTCAAAAATAAATAATGGAACAACTTTTACTACTTATATTTCTTCCGCTTGCAGGTGCCATTATTACGGCGTTTGCGGGTAAGTCGGCTAAAATCGTTTCGACCGTAATTTCGGTTGTTTCTTTAGGTCTGGCTTTGTTCATCGCCTGTAACTTCATTCCAAATGCAAGTACACAATTTGAGGCAAACCTACCATGGATTGCAGATTTGGGCATTCGTTTTCATGCTGG
>SEDB01000083.1 GCA_004210715.1 Pedobacter sp. | reverse complement strand
TTAGATAGTGGACATTTTTAAGCACCACTTACTTTTTTATAGAATTTGGTACAAGCCCTGGCTTGCTATATGAAGGTACTGCTTGCCTGCAATTTCTACCGTTCGGGGATAAGTCATATTATCACACTTAAATTTATGTTTGCCCAGTACATAATAAGCAAGATAATCTGGACTAGGCAATTTTCCGTTTTTCCAACCGATTAGAACATCGTCATCAAATTTAGAGATTTCAAATTCGGGTTTGAAAAGTTCTGTTTTAAAAAGTTCTGTTTGCCTAACAATAAGCGCCCCATTTTTAACCGTAAAAACATTACAGTTTGTGGTATGGGCCATAGTATATTCGCAGGGTTGCAAGCCATAAGGTTTAAGCAAATCCACTTCATATTTATAATGCAATTTTAACCTTAAACTGTCATTCAAATCCTTCAAATCATCAGATTTTTTGCTCAGGCTATCTGCAAAAACTACTGTTTTAAAAACTTCTTGTTTTTTGTAATCTGGATAAAAAAATTTCTTCCGATTAAAATATAAATTACCCTGCTTATCTACATAAAATGGAAGTTTCCAATCATAAACATCTTTAAAAATAATGTTATTATTTATATCAATAATTTTAAAAGGCAAGTTGCTATTATCTGGTTTAACGAGTATTCTATAGTCATCTAAAATGATAAGTTCGCCCACATCTTTCATATCGGTAACTTTTCTAAACTTTGAACCATCCTTTAGTAATTCGGTTAAAAAAGGAACGTATGGGTGCGCATCCTTTTTGGGTATTGGATTGCAACCAAAAATGAAAATAACGAAGATTATGATGATGTATTTCATGGTTACTTAGTGCGAAAAATATGCTATAATAGTGAAAACGATTATAGAGATATCAAAAAGAAAAATAAATGCAGCAACTATAACACTAACAATGGACAATCTCTTGGCAATTTTTAAGCTTTTAATCTCTCTTAAATCATAAGTATTTACCAGATTCTGCTTTAGCTCATTATGACTTAAAATTAATGCTAAAATGGCCAATGCAAGTCCAAGGACAGAAACATAAAATGTAAGTAACGATAATATTAAAGCTAATATTGAGAAGTAAAATAAGAGTTTTGGCTTTCTCACTGGGAGCTATTCTTTAGTATAATTAGAAGGCCCATTTATATCTACTGGATCGCCAAGGTATTTAGGCTTTCGGTTCCTGAGTACATCAAAAGTTGATTTGGTAATGGAAAGTTTTTCCCTGAGCGAATAATACTTATACCCCAAATAAATCCCTTTGTTAGCATTAAAGCCATAAGATTTTACACCTAAGGCATTTCCCAGATAAACACATCTGTTCAAATGATAATCTTGCGAAACTAGAATTGCGGTGTCTACTTTGAAAATATGCTTTGCCCGATACATGGTTGAATAACTATCAAATCCTGCATAATCGATGTAAATTTTGGTGGTGTCTACGCCATGTTCAAAGCAATATAATTTCATTACGGTTAATTCATCGTATTCATCTCTGCCATTATCCCCAGATAACAAAATCTTATCCACCTTATTATTTTTATACAGGGAAATACCCGCATCCAGTCTATCTTTTAAATATTTACTGGGCTTATTATTGCGAACACCTGCACCAAAAATGATGGCCACTTTTGTTTTCGGAACATCAACTAAATCGGAATAGATTTCATTTTCTGTCCGTGATTTTACCATATAGTTTGTGGCCAAAACAACTGAAATCATTACAAACGAAATGACAGTGAGCCATTTAATAAGCTGTTTAAATTTTATCGACTTCATTATAATTTTATGGTTATAAACAACATCACAATCACCATTAGCAAACTAATTAGTAATACAATTAATGCAGCATTTTTAAATATATAAACCCGTTTCTTTTTGAATTTTTGATACTCCCTGAAAATGAAGACGCTATAAAAGATCGAAAACGCTAGGGTTAAATGAACAACCATATTTAATTCGCCAACAAATGAAAAATGATCTTCCCGGATATGTTCTGGTAAAAAATAAACAGCTGTATGATAGATCAGAAAGATGAAGAATATCAAAATCAATAATCGGCTGATTAAATAAAAATAAGGCTTTCCTTGTTTCATACTGATTATTTACCTTTTCATTCTGAGTAATACGCAAAAAATTCCCTGGTTATGGCGTAAAAATCTCTCCACTCAAAATATCGCGGACTCACACTGCTCAAATTTTTAAATCCTTTTTGCTTAAACAGCATTTTAGTGCGGGTAACATGAAAGTATTGCGATACCACGATCAGGCTTTTAAAATTTAAGCTATCTTTTAATCTAAGTGTGTTCTCAACTGTTTCAATGGTATTATTGCCAAGATTATCAACGGTTATTACTTCAGGGGGAATGTTGTTTTTAACAAGGTAATTCTTCATTTTGTCACCTTCATAAAATCCTTCTTTTCCTAATCCGCCACTTACAATAATCTTTTTAATGCGTTTTTGGCGAAAAAGATTCAGGCCACACGCTAGCCTTTTTTCGAGCCTTTTAGAAAGTGTACCATCCTCATTTACCTTGTTTCCGAGTATTACAGCAACATCAGCTTTCTTTTGATCATCGTTTAAACCATCAACAATAATGAACATAGAATGCCCTATAAACCAAATAATTGTGGCTAGCAAAAGGAATTTAAAAATTGGTTTCAGGCTTTTCATTCACTATTTCACGTAATCTTTTACAAAATAGCTATCCTTTCCATCCTCACTTTCTTTCTGGTTAACGAAATCACGATAAGTATATTTTTGATTTTGATGTTCAGGTTTTTTCTTTTCATAAAGATAATCGCCATAATATTGAAAACCACCAGCGATGTAATAATTGAAAAGTAAATCGTTGTTATTATTAACAACATTCAGATTCGCGGTAATGGTTTTTTTGCCATTGTAAACAGTGGTATTGTTAATCTCCAGAAAATAAGTGTTCTGATTAGATTCCCAAATTTTAAAACTGAACTCTTTGTTTTTATAATAGAAATCTGCTTTGCCCAACTTCTTGTCTAGTGCTTTTTCTAATTTTAACGATTCCTTTTCGGTTTCTACTTGAAGTTGATAAGCTTCAATTTTATTGGTCTTTTTTAAGAATTGAAACTTAACCTGATTGGTGCCAAAAGAGGAGCTACCATCAACCATGTTTCCTGATAGATTTTCGTTTCCAAACCAAAGTGCTTCCCCATCGGTTGTTTTGAAGGTAACAACCTCTACAAAATCGCTGCTCTCCTCACATTTAAACTTCCCAGTGATTGTTTCCTTGTTGATTGGTAAAGCAACATTCGCCAAATCAAAATCGTGTTTTTGGCAAGAAAACAAGCTTAGTGTTACAATTGATAGGATGATGTATTTCATAGATTTAAGTGATTAGTTATAAGTTTTTCCGTTATATTTTAATCTTTTCGTTTTATAGGTTGTCGTGTTTTTCTCTACACAATCTTCATTAACAAACGTATTTTTCATTCTGGTTATCTTATCCTTAATCAATAAGCCATTAAAGTTTTTGTTTTTATGCTCGGTGTCTATGATTATTGTGGAGGAAATGGACTCAAATTCACCCACACATTTCATATCCCACTCACCCCCAAAGGAAATAGTTGTGTAGTTATTTAAAACTTTTTTTAATGATTTATTACTTTTTATAAATAGCGATAAATCGTTATGATGATGAGGATTTGGCTGACTGCTACTAGAATAGCTCGTCGCAATGCCAAAAGCACGGGTTTCGTTGTTCAAGGTAAAAATGCCTGTATCTACATCGATACTGGTTAACCTAATTGCATCAGATATCCAGGCTTCCTCTTCATAATACTGATATAAAATTTTACCAGTTGTATTTTCAACAATAATGATGTAAGCATCTAGTTCCTGATAAAAATTACCATACCCGTCTGACTCATTTTTTCGGTACTTAGGGATCACCATTACAGTTTGCGATTTCATATTCGGCAAAACCTTTTCTACATACAATTCTTCATTAATGTCGCTTTTGTTAAGCTTGAGTTGAGCGAGTACTTTCTCAGCTAAAACACTATTCTCAATATTTCTCTGTTGTGAAAAGCTTTGGCTGAAGGTAAAGCTTAATGCAAAAAATAAAAATAATATTCTCATAATATGAATTTATTTGTTGTTGGGGTTAACACATTTTAAATCTGTAGGCATTTGAATTACAGCGATTTATAAAAATCAGTTTCCATTACTTCTTTTGCAAAACTGCTTTCCGTTTTAGTAAAAACGCTGTAAAAGAAAATAACCTTTCCGTTAAAAATCCAAGTATAAGTTCCATCGCCTCTTAAATTTTCTAGGCTTTCAAATGAGGCATCAATTTGTTTTTTCAAGTTCTTTTTATCGATTTTATTTTTCTCTAAATAAGCATTCAATAATTTTGTAGCAGAGCTGATGCTTCCATTGCCATTTAACAGGGGAATTAAATAACCAATCATTTCATCGGTTTTACCTAGCTTTTCGTAAACTTTACTTAAATCGTAAATTATTCTGTTACCATCTTTGTGGATGTTGCTGCCACCTGCTGAATGGAGTTTATAATCCAACAAAGACCTTAAAAAGAATTTTTCTGCCAGCATGTAAGCATCGCTTCCAAAGTAAATATCGGCAAGTGCGTGGGCGGATGTATGTTTTAAATTTAATACTTCATCGCTTTTAAATTTCCAAACTTTCTCGTCGATTTTCAAATCCAGAAAATAGTCGAGTTCTTTAGTAAATTGTCTGATATTTGTTCTATCTAACTTTTGGCGCATGTTCTGGGCATACTCTACAAATTTTTTATCGCTTTTATAAGGTTCTTCTCGCAGCAAATAATACAACGCAGTGCGGATATCATCAATTCTTACATCGTGATAAAGGGGAAACGCATCTCTTAACTTGCTTTCTTCGGCCCATTTTAGCTTCCTGTCTTTTTCCATTTGAATGAGCAAATAATCATCACTTGGAATCGCTTTTGTATCGAATTTATACAATACCAATTCATCTGTTTTTTTATGAATGCTTAGTGCGTAAATCCATTTGTCTTTTTTGGTAAAATAAGTTGTGTAATTTTTATCTTCTAACGTAATGGCTTGGTTTGTACCTAGTTTATTCTCGTCTTCAAAATCCATGTATTTCAAACCAGTGAAGTATTTATCTTCACTGATCGTGGATGAATTTTTAAGATATTTCGCCAAGTATTCCTGCTGTTTTTCGTTAAGTTCAGCTTTATTTGCATCGATTACACCAATAGCAGATAACCGTGTTTTGAGGTTCAACGTATATTTGGCGGGCAAAAACTTGCTAATATTATTTTTTGGATCGATGGTAATTCCGTATCCTACTAAATCTTTCGCTAAATCGATAAGATCAATTTTCGAAGTGGTTTTGTATTCGTTAATCAAGCTTTTTGCCAGATCGGCATGCTTGTTGTTTTTTGATGTTTTTAACACCTTTGCTTCTATTCTTTTAAACTCAAAGAAATAATTTCTGGTTTGCGCAAAGCTGATTTGCGTAGAAAGAAGGAAAAAAAATAATAGCTTTTTCATTCGAATTAATTTGGAAATTAAAATCTGTTCCCATTTAAATGTAAATAAGAATGTTTTGAATTTTCAGACCAATTACAATTCGTCGGCTTTGAATTATTATTCGCAGTCGAAACAGAAATTTTAGAGCTATAAATAATCGATTTATGCAATCCTAAGCAATCATTTCATTCGGACTTATCGGAATATGGAGAATAACTTTTGTGCCACCGCTAGCCACTTTATGCTGCGTGATGCCGGCAGTCTGATTACGTTCCTTGCCTAAAAGCTGTAACCTTTCCTTGCTGATAATACCCGAAAGCGATTGATGATTTTGCGGTTTTTTTTCGCTTATTGTTTTGCCGCTGTCAATAATTGTAGCGGTTAATATTTGGCCTTCAAGCGTAAAATCTACATTAATGTAACTTTGTTTATCATTTAAGTTGATCCCGTGTAAGATAGAGTTTTCTACAAATGGTTGTATCAACATTGGCGGGATCATAATCATATCCAAATCATCATTAAATGGAGCATTAATGTTAAAATTGAAGATATTATTGTAGCGCATTTGTTGTAAGCTTAAATAATTCTCCAAAGTTTCAATTTCCTGATTTAATGGAACTAACTTTTCACGGCTCAGTTCCAGGCTGCTTCTCAACAATCGGCTAAATTGATTAAGGTATTTAATGGCCTCATCTTTCTCATCTAAACGGATAAAACTTTGAAGTGCAGAAAGTGTATTGAATATAAAATGTGGCTCCATTTGAGTACGGAGCAATTGTTGTTGCAACTGTACATTTTCTTTCTCTTGCTTTAATTTGCGTTGTTTGTAAATACTATAAAACAGGATAAATACAATGAGGAGAATTAAAATAATGAGCGCTGTAATTACTAACGTTAACTTGTTGCGCTCTAATTTTAAGGTGTTCAATTTAATATCTTCATTCAAACGTTCTATCGAATTATCTTTAGCTTGAATTTGATAAAGGGCGCCCATTTCTGCAACGGCTTGCGTGTTTTCAATTTCGTAATTTTCCTTTTGCAATTCATTAACAGCTAACGATGCTTTAAGTGCTTTGTCTGTTTGACCAGTGGCAGCGTAATAATTCGATCGGGCTTCGCTCGCTCTGATTAAATCCTCATATTCCAATAGTTTTCCGCTAGTGCGTAGAAGTTGATCTGCTTTGTTTAAAAAAACTTTGGCATTGGCATAGTCTTTTTGTTTAGTATAATTGGCTAAAATATTGGTGTAAGTGGTATATAAGTTTCCGGCAGCGGTTGGCTGGAATGGCATTTCCTGATATAATTCCTCATCTAATTCAGCATTTAGCAAGGAATATTTTAAAACTGAATCTACTTGGTTGAGGTTGTCAAAATAAAGCAACTTACTATCGTGCAAATATCTGGGGTTAAAATCATTCGGATAAGTGAAATGCAGTTTTTCAAGCTTTTTAATGTATAGTGCAACATCGGTTTTAGGTAAGCTGGCGGTATAAACCAATGAAATTAGCTGAGTAAGTACGCGTTGTTGATTTTGTGCTGTAGGGGGCAGTTGTGGCATTAACTTTAATGCTGCCAAATTCATTTTATAGGCTAAACTGTATTGCTGCAAGCTTTTATTACTTTGTGCAGCAGATAATAACATGATCACCTTAGCAGCAGGTTTGAGATTCACAGTAGAATCTGAAAGTACGATGATTGCCGCTTTGTTGTAGTAATAATTCGCCTGATGCTCCAGGGCTTCATCATTAGCTAAATTTCCCATCCCGTTATAAACACGGGCTTTAACATCTAAAAAATGTTTGTTAGCATCTACCAGTTCAAGTGCCTGCTGTAGGTAAAGTTTAGCAGAATCGGGATTTTTTTTAGCATACATTTTGCCCAAACTATACTTTGTTTTGGCATTTAAATCGGTATCTGCCAATATGATAGGATCGGAATTGTATTGTTTCCATTCGTTAATTATTGAATCAGCGGATGTTGATGACTTTGGCTGCTTGTCAGCAAGTGTAGATAAGGCTGTTTTATAATTTTTTAATTGTTCTGACTTTACTGTATCTTCTTGTTTACAGGCCGAAAAAAGGAGCAAGGCGATGTATAAAAATATTAAGCGTATTTTCATTTAAAAGTAACTAAGGCGTTAAATATATTTCCAATTTGTAGATACAGAGAAAATATATTCAGCTAATATTAGAAATTTAATAGACTTAATGCCAAGTTTTACTTTTTATTAGCTATTGAAAGTGTAAAATAGGAAGAGTTGCCTCGTATAGTTGTTTTTATTTCGCTGCAATAATTAGGAATAAAAAATGAATACTTTAGCGTAAAAATCTTCATCATTTTATTCTGTTAAACGGCAAAGTATAAATGTCATTAGCGATGATGGTTTTAAGAACTTCATCTGGCGAAGTATAGATATTAACGTAATTGGCATCAAAAACAAAGTTCGTTTTCCCGGATATTGTTTGCACTCTGTCTTGCTCTTTCTTACTTAGACCAAAGAAAAACACAGATTTAAACCCCTTTGGGTACATGTAGCCATTGTTGCTCGCTTCTCTATTTTCACATGATTGAACATTCTTAATCAACTTTTCAAATGCTTTCGCTTTGTTTTCATCGGCTAAAAGTAAATCATGTTGCTTACTTACGTATGCCCGAGGAAAAACCCCTGCAATTACTGGGCTAATGATGATTTTGCTTAAAACCTTGCTCAATAGAAACCGATCGCTTAGGTCTGGGTCGAATAGAAAAACTTTTGAAAAGGAAATATTCTCGTACAGATAAGCCTGTAAACCAGCCATGCCGCCACTCCCATCAGCAACAATTCTAACCTCTTCCATGTATTGGCCTTCAGCATTCAAAATCTCCTTTACAGTTATTCCTGAAGCATAATCGGCCATGTTTCCAAATTCCTTTTCCTCTTGCTGAAACAGCGAATTCTTTTGCTCAAGCTTTTTAAAATTACTATTGCCGAAACCAATTCTATCGATAGCAAGAATATGAAATTTTTGGTTGAGCGCTTTATTCTTAAAGTAATCTAAAAAATATCCTGCATTTTTATCACTGTTGTGCAGCAATACTAGGTAAGGTTTTTTCTTGCCAAATTCATCGCCCTTAACGCTATAGTTTTTTTTATTGGTAATGTATTTGATGCTATAACCCCTGATATTTATCGAATCATATAACGGCGCTTCTAATTTTAAAGTAGTAAACTCTTTTTTAATCTCATCAGATGTGTAAACCTTGTTAAAAAAATGGAATTTGCACCAAATGAAAATATACCAGGCAAATATAGTTGCAAGGACAAAATATAAAACGCTTTTTCTGGTCAAACTATTATGCTTATTTAGCCTATAAAAGGTACGATGGTATTAAAAGGTTGGCTGGTAACGCTGCCGTAAAGTGAAAGTAGAAACAACAAACCAATAATTAGTAAGAAAATTGGCTTGTATCTAAATTCTGTCCCTTTTTTTACAGTATGTCTGTAATAAAAATAGGTTGCCGCCAAATAAATTGTGGTAAAGGCCAACATCATGTAAGTAACTGTCATCTGGATGAATGTTTAAGTTAACGTATTGCTGCCAAATCGTTTGACAAGCTTTTCTTACCCTAATATTAAGTAATTCTGGTTAATTGATGCTACGCCAACTTATAAGTGTTGATTTTGATTTATAATTCGTAGGCTTTGATTTATAATTCGTTTTTACTTCTTACTATAAAATTTATAAATCTTGCCTTTCGAGAAGTAAAACAAAGTATCCTGTTCTGACTTGGGCATATTCAATTGGTCGAAATAAACATCAGAAATATAGTAAATATCCGTTTTAAACTTTACCTCACTTGTTTTCAGTTTCATTTTGAAATAGTATA
>SEDB01000082.1 GCA_004210715.1 Pedobacter sp. | reverse complement strand
CGGAGAAAGTAAATTTGAGTCCGTTTCATTTTCAGCGACTGTTCAGTGAATGGGCAGGAACGACTCCAAAACGATTCCTGCAGTACATCAGCGTAGGCTATGCTAAAAAATTGCTCCAGGAAAACAATAAAACCTTATTCGATACTGCTCTTGAAACGGGCCTTTCAGGAAGTAGCAGGTTGCATGATTTATTTATCAGTGTTGAAGGCATGACGCCTGGGGAATATAAAAATGGTGGCGAGAATCTGGAAATCAAATACAGTTTCGCCACAACACCATTTGGAAATATACTTACTGCATCAACAGCAAAGGGGATTTGTTATATCGCCTTTTATGATGAGAAATTTGCAGCTATTGAGCTATTGAAAGGTAAGTTTCCAGCAGCGAATTTCCAGCAATCCGTAGATGTTGAGCAGCAAAAAATGCTAAAAATCTTCCAGAAAGACTGGACAGAGCTTAATCAGATTAAATTGCATTTGAAAGGAACTGAATTTCAGCTAAAAGTTTGGGAAGCACTCCTTAAAATCCCAATGGGAAAACTTTCTACCTATGGTACTATTGCCAAACAAATCAACAGTCCGGGTGCATTTAGAGCCGTTGGCACAGCAATTGGCAATAATCCTGTTGCCTTTCTCATTCCCTGCCACCGGGTTATTCAAACCAGTGGTGCATTGGGCGGTTATCATTGGGGTATAGATCGCAAGACAGCCATAATCGGTTGGGAAGCATCATTGGCGAATATGATAGAAGAACCTGGATAGCATGATTATTAAACATCAAGAAATATCTTCGCCAGAACTTAAAAAGAAAATTAAAAACAAAGAAATTTGCTATGGTGGAAATGCCCGTTTAAAAATATACGGGTTGCTAAATTGTAAATCTGGCAAGCGCATGAAAAGAGCGAACCGGGTGTTTTTCAAAACAGAAAATGAAGCACTATCGAATGGTTATCGTCCATGTGGTAATTGCATGTATACAAAATATAAAAAATGGAGCTATTCAGCAGCGCAGTAGATGCCGCTAAAAACTTATTGCCTTACGAGGGTACGGTAAATTATTACGGAAAGCTTTTTTCTTCGCATCAGGCGGATCATTATTTTGATAAGCTGATGAAAAATATTGAGTGGAGAAATGATGAGGCTTTTATCATGGGCAAACACATCATTACTAAGCGAAAAGTGGCCTGGTATGGAGATCAAGGTTATGCTTACACTTATTCCAACGCAACTAAACATGCCTTGCCATGGACAGATACTTTACTGGAGCTTAAAAGTATTGCCGAACAAAAAACAGGAACCTTGTTTAACTCTTGCCTACTTAATTGCCTCCATGAGTTTTGGAGCAGAAAGAAGATTTCTATTTAAAAATAAAAAAACCAAAGAAACGATTACCACTTTTTTAGAACATGGTAGCCTGCTGGTAATGAAAGATGAGACACAGGCACATTGGTTACACCGATTGCCGCCCACTAAAAAAGTGACGACAGCAAGAGTAAACCTAACATTTAGAACAATGGTTGTTTAAGCGAACTTAAACAACCATTGAAATCTCTATTTCTTAAATTCACTAATATCCACAATGCGGTCATCATCAAGGTTTTCTTTTAAAAATAAAGTACCACGGTTATTTTTCTCCCAGCTGTAGTTTTGCTGAATTTCATTAACCATTGTTGCAGAATTTAAAACACTTGCAGGAACCGGAAGATTTAGTGTTTCTCCAGTTAAATAATTTACCTGGTACAAGCCCTTTTCCGCAGCGAAAACTAATGTGGTTTTATCTGCGGAATACAGAATAAAATTACCCTGTATCATTTCGCCAGGGTTTTTCCTTTTAATTGGATAAACCTTCCCCCGAACAGTGGCAACAACGAAATCGTTATTAACAACCAAAGTTGTTCGGGTAATTTCTTGTAGTCCTTTAGCAAAGTCTTTATCTCCTTTTCCGTTTGAGGCCAGGCTCAAAGCAACTGCATTTGGCACACCTTCTTTGAGCGTAATGATATAAAATGGCGATAAACTACCAGCGCCATCTTCTATTTGAACCAAAACTGCAGTTTTTTGTGAGTTAACAAATCTCGCTTCGCGAAATTTATGGGCAATGGGTTTTGAACCATCCTGAATGTAAAGGGCCGTATCTTTCAATGTCACGCTAAAACCACCAGAACTGTCAGGATTTTTGTCGTAAACATCTTCAATAGTTAGTATTTTATCTTTGTATTTCGGAAACTCATTAAAATCATCCTGATTCGTAAATGGTTTTGATGTTAATGTTTTTTCTAATTTACCTGCGCAACCAAATAGTGTTGCAGATAGAAAAAGGGCTAAAAGTGTGTTTCTCATAAAAATGGATCGCTATAATTTTTCAGCTAATTTATTATGTTTACAGTTAAGGATGTAAGAAATGATTGATAAAAATTTCTGCTTAACAGAAAAAATACAAGTTTTAAAATTCATCATCTTAAAAGACTATGAGAATGAGATTATTCAAACCCGGGAATCATCCTCAAACCTAACTTATGCAGGCCGTATAAGCTAACAAAAAAGTTAAAAATGAGCGTTTTTATAGAAACTGAAAGATTAATACTCCGAGAACTGAAAAATACGGATGCCAACGGCATGTTTGAAATGGATTCTGATTCTTTGGTGCATCAGTTTTTGGGCAACAAGCCAGTATTATCGATCGATCAGAGCATTGCAGATATTGCTTTTATCCAGGCCCAATATATTGAAAATGGAATTGGAAGATGGGCAGTTATAGAAAAAGACTCCAATCAGTTTATCGGTTGGAGTGGTTTGAAGTTAATTAAGGAAACCAATAATAACCACAGCAATTACTACGACATCGGTTATCGCTTTATAAGAAAATTTTGGGGTAAAGGTTATGCTACCGAATCAGCACAAGCAGCCCTCAATTATGGATTTAGAACACTGCAGTTAGCGCAAATTATCGGCATCGCCGACATCGAAAACCATAATTCAGTTAAAGTGCTTGAAAAGTTGGGCTTAAAAAAAATCGATATTTTTGATTACCATGGAAGAGCACATCACTGGTTAGCGGTGGAAAGACAATCATAAATCAAGCCTCTTTTTGAGGGTTAACTGCAGGCGTCTTTTGATATAACCGGCTCAAGGTTTCTCTGGAAACCCCCAAATAAGCGGCAATAAGTTGCTTTGGAACAATATTGTAAAGTTGGGGATACATGTTCATCAGTTCCTCATAACGGTATTTCGCATCATTATTCATAAATGACAATAACCTTTTTTGAACGGCGATATACCCTTTGTTGGAACGCCAACGAAAAAAATATTCCATGGGATACAATTCCAGGCAAAGTTTCTCGCGATCATCATTCGACAGGCAAAGCACGTGGGTATCAATCACACAATCCAGTGTAACAGTTGCTTTAATATCCGAATACAACGAATTATAATCAGAAGCCCACCAATTGGTCATGGCAAACTGAAGAATAAACATTTTTTGATCATCATTGAGATAAAATGTTTTAATGCAGCCATCCAATACAAAATATTCATGATTAACCGTATCACCGATATTGATGATGGAATCTCCTTTTTTAAAAGACATGGGTTTAAAATGTGAAAACACATAATCAAAATCCTTTTCAGAAAGGTTGATGGTTTTGCTAAGATGTGTTTTCATAATATCCTGTGCAGTCATATTTAAGAGATGTTTTATGATGGCAAAGATAGCAATCTGTCCATTTATTCGCATGAAAGCTCAACCTCTCAAGCCTTGTGACCTAAATCACAAACCCATGGCTTCTGGTTTATTGTGATCCAGGTCACACAGCAATGTGAAGATTTTGAATGACTTTTGTTTCATCAAAACAAAGAACCCAAAATAAGGTTCAACATTAGAGAATTAAATATATAAATCATGACAAGTACAAACACTTTTAAAGTACTCATCGTACTCACTTCACACGACCAGTTAGGTGATACAGGGCTTAAAACAGGATTTTGGTCTGAAGAATTTGCAGGCCCATATTATACATTAGCAGAACAAGGTGCAGAAATCACCTTGGCTTCTCCACTGGGCGGTCGTCCACCACTCGATCCAAAAAGTGAACAGCCGGAATTTCAAACCGAATGGACTAAAAGATTTGATGCCGATGAAGCTTTACAAAATAAACTCTCCAATACGTTAAAAATCAGCGAAGTAAACGCTAAAGATTTTGATGCTGTTTTTTATCCTGGTGGGCATGGTCCACTTTGGGATTTAACCAATGATCAAGTATCGATTGCACTTATTGAATCGTTTTACAGAAGTGGGAAACCAGTTGCTGCAGTTTGCCACGCACCCGGAGTTTTAAGATTTGTGAAAAATGAAGATGGCTCGCCATTGGTAAAGGGAAAACAAGTTACCGGATTTGCAAATACAGAGGAAGAGGGCGTTAAGCTTACTGATATCGTTCCTTATCTTGTTGAAGATGAATTGAAAAAATTGGGCGGAATCTATTCCAAAACTGATGACTGGGGAAGTTATGTGTTGCAGGATGGACAACTGATTACAGGGCAAAATCCTGGTTCATCGGTAGCCGTTGCCGAAAAATTGATTCAGTGGCTGGAAACGGATAAAAAGTAATTTGAATTTCTGTATGGAAAAGTATGTTATTTCCATACAGAAACTAAAACTGGCTAAAACTATCCTATCTTGGAGGCAAGGGCACCACTTGTGTAACCTGCAAAGACAGGATTTTCCATTCAGTTTTTTCCTTTATAAATACTGCAGTGATAAACTTATGATTTACAGTCCCCTTTTTCACTACCCCTCCAGGAATAATATAATCCTCTTTAGCAGTAAGTGTTTCTTTAAGATGAGTTAATGCAGAGGCATCACTTAAGAATTTTACATCCAATATATCCAACTTAATATGCGTAGGTCTAATGCAACATTCATTTATCATTCTGAATTGGTTTATTATTTCAGTTTTCCCTTTCCAGAACAAACCAAGGAAATTTATTAATACAGCATCTTCTGAAAATGAATTACCATAAGCACTGATATCGTTCTTATTCCAATCAGTTTCCTGTTTGGAGATAATGGTTTTTAATTTTTCTTCTCTTTTGTCCTGTGCGAATCCAGAAGAACAACAAAACATAAACAAAAACCCAAATAATATTTTCATAATACATTCATATAAAGTCATTTAAATTAATAAAATTATTCTGATTTATAATATAGTTATGATCATACTTCTTGGATTAATTTTTGATGAATAAAAACTTAAATTTAAACATCATGAAAAACTTAATCATCTGCGGACTATTACTGTGTTTATTTAGTTCTTGTTTGGAAAAAATAGACCAGAAAAAACTAGCGCAAACCAAGTGGGAACTTATAGAGCTTCCTGGCTTGACATTACCTACAACAGCGAAAGCTACATTAAATTTTGGCGACAGCCTGAAGGTAAGTGGTAAATCATTTTGTAATAGCTATGGTGGTCAGGGAGAGATCGTAGATAACAAGATTGCTTTGAAGAACCTGTTTAGCACTAAGATGTTTTGTCAGGAAACTGATGCTCCCGAACGTGCTTATCTTCAGGCGATCAATCAGGTAAACACCGCAAAAATCGAGGGCAATCAGCTTTTTTTATCGCAGGGAGATAAAAAACTATTGATATTTAAAAAAGTAGATTAATAACAATATCATATACAAAAGCCCGAAACAAACTATTTTAGGTAATTTCGGGCTTTAGTTATTTCCAAAAGGATGCCATTAACCATCAAAGAAGATCTGAAGTTTTTTTTCTCAACGGCGAGAAACGCATTCATCTTATATCAGAAAAATGATCCCTTGCGTCTTGCAGGTGCAACAGCTTTTTTTACCAACTTTGCGCTACCACCAATTTTGATTATTTTAATCCGTTTGTTCGGTATGTTTACAGATCGGAGAATGTTGGCAACTCATCTTTTCGAGCGCTTAGCCAATATCATCGATGAAGATAGCATTCAACAGATTCGATCAACGCTTAGAAACATTCGCGGTATAGACCAGGCGTGGTACGTTACCTTATTCAGTTTTGTATTTTTTCTATTTGTGGCTACTACCCTTTTCAATGTGATCAAAAACTCTTTAGAGCAGATTTGGAATATCGGCCAAAAGGATAAAAAAGGCTTTTTAAACACAATGAAATCACGTGCCATATCTGTGATTATTATTTTATTAGCGGGAATTTTGTTTTTCATTGGTTTACTCGCCGATAGTATTCAGGCGATCATTGGTGCTTACTTGAATACCAATTCTCCATCATTCGGATTAATACTAACCTCCATTCTTAATCAATTTATCTTTGTAATTATTGTAACCACTTGGTTTACCATGTTGTTTCGTTATTTAACCAATGGTCGTCCAACCTGGAAAGCTGCCTTATCTGGTGGCTTGTTAACCGGCTGTTTATTTACGGCAGGAAAGTATATTTTGAGAATTTTATTGCCTTTGAGCAACATTAGCAATATTTATGGTTCAGCAGGTTCACTTATTGTGATTATGTTATTTGTGTTTTACTCATCACTAATTTTCTATTTCGGAGCATCATACATTAAAGCTTTAAGTATCGGCAGAGAAACGCCGATTATTCCAAAAAATGGTTCCTATGCTTATGAATTAACAGAAATTGATTCAGAAAAACCAGAATAAAAAAAGGGCAGTTCAATCAAGATCTGCCCTAATAATTTTTAGAATAATATTTTCTAAAATAATCTGTACCCTAAGCCAACTGTAAATAGATTGAGTTTAGTTCCTGGATAACCAGCTTTATTAATCTTCGATAATCCCAGTTCATATCTGGCCTCTACACTTAGCTTTTTCAAGTCTACACCTGCACCAAACTGCCACGCTATCGCCTGATTTTTGAAATTGGCTCTAAATACATTTCCTGCAGCTTGACCAAAACTTTGATTTTCATCTAAAATAAGGGAAAACATCGGTCCTGTATTCAAGCGGACACCAATTCCAGCAGCACCAAATTTAGTTCCTACCAATAATGGCACATCCAAACTTGTAAAACGAACCTTATTTACCTCGCCAGTTGCTTCACTAATTAAATCTGCTTTTTTGCCAGAGATGTAAAGCTCTGGTTGGAAATGGATTCCAGCTGCACCAAATCTTGCCCATACACCTCCGTAAAAACCGGCACGGTTATCACTATCAAATGTATTTTCCGAATCAAATTTAGAAAAATTGGCCCCAGCCTTTAAGCCGAATTGGACTGAAGGTAAAACTTGCGCACTCGCAAAAAAGCAAACCATAAGCAAGGCTGCTGTAAAAGATAAAAATTTCATAATTGGGATGATTTTAGGGTTATTTAGCTTGTTGCATTGTTAATGGCTTCTTGTTCTTTCAAAGCATCAACATTGTTTTTATTGCCAAAATTTTCTGTTTTGTTTGCAAAATACTCTAAAATTCCGACAATTGTATCTAAGTTGTCTGCCAATCTCTGGTGCATGTCTCCCGCATCCTTTTCCAATCTGTTATCACCTAATTCGATATTGTCGACTTCGATTTTACCAATTTTTTGAATAAGTGCCTGTTGTGAATTTTGTAAATCCTCAAGTTCACGCACAATCTTTTCCATTAATTCAAACTTCTTTAAAGTATTCATAGGTCTTATTTTTAATTTTTAAACTGTTTTATAATAAACCCCTAGCCGCTTAATTTGTTTTTATTTCAATTTATTTGGAATTACAAAAAACAACTAATAATTTAGTTTAAAACTATTCCTTATGAAAAAGCTGTTTTCACTACTTGTTTTATTATCGATTGCAACGGTTTGTCTTTCGCAGTCTCTTACATTTGACAAGGAGAAACTATTTGAATTATACCAAAACCAAAGATATGCTGAAGCTGGCGAATATCTTAAAGCAGGTTACGGATCAGAAACAACAGATTTAAAAGCATTAACACAAATAGGCTATTGTTTTTTAATGGCCGGGAACAATGTGGAAGCCGAGAAATATTATACTAAAGCTCACACACTTCAATCAAACAACTTGCCTATTCTTTTTAGTTTGGCTAGCATTAATACTAAAAGAGGAAATACGGAAAAGGCAAAGCAGTACTATGGAGAGATCGTAAAGATTGACAGTAATAATTTTATTGTTTATAAACTTTTAGCCAACCTCTATCTGGCAGACAAAGATTCTTTAAAACTGGTTTATCTGTTAAAGGCGAATAAACTCGTACCCACCGATGGCGATGTAGCAGCAGATCTGGCAGATGTACATTCAGTTTATCAAAAATACGATAAAGCTTACGAAGTATTGAATGTGGCCATTAAAGCAGATCCTGAAAACCTGGCGCTTCAAAGGGCTAAGCTCCCGATAGCAAATCTGCTAAAAAAATATGAAGAGGTAATCATTAGTGGAGAATCATTATTGAAAGATGGCAAAGATGCTAGCGTAATTAAAGACTTGGCAAAAGCATATTATTATACCAAAAAATATGATAAAGCAGTTTTGCTCTTCTCGCAGCTGGAGGAAATGCTGATGCAAAATGAAAACACCCTTTATTTCACCACCCTGTGTTATCGTAATTTAAAAAACTTTAAAATGGCGACTATATATGCGAAGAAAACGATTGATGAGGCCATTTCACCAAATACCTCTAGTTATTATGCCCTGCTAGGTTTGGCTTATCAGGAGAATGAACAATTCATACTTGCAGAAGCAGCTTATAAAAAAGGTTTACAGTTTAAAACAAATCCTAACTTGTATTATCGCCTGGCAACATTAAACGACACAAAATTTAAAAGGAGTAAGAGTGCGCTTAACTATTACCAGCTCTATTTAAAAGCTAAACCTGATCCTAAAATTGATGCGGAGGAAATTAAATTTGTACAGGCAAGAATCGAGCAGATGACTATCCTAGCTAAATAAGGTCTTCAAAAACAGGTTTCACGTTATCCCAAAACTCATCTAAGGCGATAATGCGAGGTTTAAAAAAAGAAATGAGTTCTGGCCAGTGCTGCTGGTTGAATACGCTTACGCCTGTTAGTGTTAATGAGATCTGGCTAACGGTTTTACCGTATTCGTCGGTAAAGTCTCGCATCCAATCCCATTCTTCGTTCAATGTATTTGAAAACATCAATTTGAACTCTTCAAACTGATCAAATATCAGATGTCTGATATCTGCATCAGCATGAGTAAGCTGTATGCCAATCATAGCCTGTTTATTGGTCACATCCATTTTAAAAAAGATGTTCTTTACTCCCGTTTTGTAATTGACCCAATGAACAGTTGAACCACTTGCAGACGGAACAGGTTTCATATACTGTCCAAAGCTGATCCAAAACTGTTGCCTTAATCTTGCTGCCTCCTCTTTACTGTACATATAATTATCGCCCTTACCGCTATTAAGCTGTTAATTCAAACAGCCTGCAATATTAAAGCATTAATATTTGTATTCAAAATGATAGTTTCCAGAGCCTATTTTTTCCTTTTTTTCAGTAATCGGCAGTATCACTGTAGCAGTTGAATTTGGCGGAACCGAAACATCTAATTTAAATGTACCATCCTGCAAAGTCCACGATGATTTAACCTTGCCATAAACAGTTTCCAATTCCCCCGCTGCGCTGGATAATTTTCCGCCTGGCTTAGGGGCGATTAATATTTCTTTATAACCTGGATTTTCAGCTACCGGATTAATGCCCGCGATATTTTTATACATCCAGTCGCCGATGGCACCATAAGCATAATGGTTAAATGAATTCATATCAGGCGTTTGAAATGAGCCATCTTGTTTAATACCGTCCCACCTTTCCCAGATAGTGGTGGCGCCCATTTTTACAGGATATAACCAGGAAGGATAACTTTCCTGCATCAGTAAATCATAAGCCACATTATCATAACCAAATTTACTCAGCACATGGCAAAGGTAGGGAGTGCCTAAAAAACCTGTAGTTAAATGGTTGCCATAGTCTCTGATATTTTGCACCAATCTCTCTGCGGCCTGCTTTCTGTTTTCGGCTGGAAGCATATCAAATTGCAAAGCCAAAACATAAGCCGTTTGTGTATTCGAGGCAAGCTTACCATTGGCAGTCATGTTTTCGTAAACATAAGCTTGCTTGATCCTTTTTAATAATGCCTCGTATTTCCTCACATCATCATTTTTTCCCAAAACCTGAGCTGCGTTGATCAGCAATTGCGTAGAATGCGCATAGAATGTTTGAGCAATCATGTACTTATCTGTAACCGCTGCTCTCCCATCATTATCATCATTCGGACGATAAAAAAGCCAATCGCCAAAATGAGAACCAGTGTTCCATAAATCATTTTTAGCAACCGAAGAAATATAATCTACCCACTTTTTCATACTGCCATATTGGGCAAACAAAATCCCTTTATCACCGTAGGCCACATACATATCCCAGGGAATAATGGTGGCTACATCTGCCCAGCCTGCGGAACCGGCATCTCTCTTGGTAAGTACATTGGGAACCACATAAGGCACACTCCCGTTTTCTTGCTGATCTGCGGAAACATCTTTCATCCATTTGGTAAAAAAGCCTGCTACATCCATGTTATAGGCCGCTGTATTGGCGAAAGCCTGCGCATCTCCGGTCCAGCCTAATCGCTCATCCCTTTGCGGACAATCAGTGGGCACATCAACAAAATTGCCTTTTTGACCCCACTGAATATTATGCTGTAATTGATTAATCAAGGCATTTGATGTGGTAAAAGTTCCAGTGGTTTTCATATCAGAATATAAGGCAACAGCG
>SEDB01000447.1 GCA_004210715.1 Pedobacter sp. | reverse complement strand
TTGTTTTTGTTGGCGATAGTTTTCGCACCGAAGTATCTAGCTGCAAAAGTAAGTACCATGCCAGAGTTTATGGGGAATCGTTATGGCGATTCGACCCAGAATATCTTAGCCTGGTATGCATTGGTGAAGATTTTAATCTCATGGCTTTCTTTGGGTTTATTTGCTGGAGGCTTTTTAGTTCGCCAGATTTTAGGAATCCCAATGTGGCAATCGGTTACAGTTTTAGTCGCTTTTGCTGGTTTATTTACCTTTTTCGGTGGCTTAAAAGCCATTGCCAAAGTGAATGTTTTTCAGATGATTTTACTGATTGCGGTTTCGCTTTCGCTGATGCTCTTGGGCTTAAATAAGGTTGGAGGAATTTCGGCTCTGTATGCAAAAACACCACATCATTTTTGGAATTTAATACAGCCAGTAAGCGACCCGAAATATCCTTGGTATGCAATTTTATTAGGTTATCCAGTTGCTGCTGTCGCATTTTTCTGTACAGACCAATCTATGGTTCAATCGGTTTTGGGCGCTAAAAATTTAAAGCAAGGTCAGCTAGGCGTGAGCTTTATTGGTTGGCTAAAAATTCTTTCCTTGCCGCTTTTTATCGGGACGGGAATACTTTGTTACGTGCTTTTTCCAAACCTGAAAGACCCAAATGAGGCTTATATGACTATGGTTACTAATCTTTTTCCTCCTGGAATGAACGGGTACGATTGGTTCATCTTTAAACTCATTGAGTACCGTTTTTACGATGGATATTTATGTAAAGAAAATTAATCCGCAAGCTAGTAATAAACAGATTATTAATATTGGAAGATGGGCAGTTGTAGCAGGTTGCATCTTTGCAGTAATTGTCGTTTTGGCTATCGATAATATCAAAGGTTTGAATCTTTTTGATGTTTTTCAATCGGTTTTAGGCTTTATTGCTCCGCCACTTTCTGTTGTGTTTTTACTTACTGTGTTCTGGAAAAGAACAACAAGGAAGGCTGTAAACTTTACACTTTCAATCGGTTCAATCTTGAGTTTGGGTGTTGGCGTAACTTATTTATGGATTTTACCTCCTGATAAGTATCCATTTTGGCCACATTATTTGATGCTTTCTTTTTTCATTTTCGCAGGATTATTGGTCATCGCTATGCTGATTTCTTTATTAGATAGGTCGCCAAGTATTTACACCATAAACGAAGAACATCAATCGAATACCGAAAAACCAGATAAAACAGTTTGGGTTTCGTGGGCAGCTTTAGCGGTGGTTATGATTGCACTTTATATTTTCTTTAACGGACATTAAAATAATTACAGTATGTCGTCATTTCGATTGGAGTGCAGCGGAATAGAGAAATCTTTGAACATAGCTTATTTTAAGTTTAAAGTTTTCTCCACTACGGTCGAAATAACGACTAATAAATAAAATTTATATGAAAAACTTTAACAAAATACTTTTACTATCACTCTTTAGCTGCTTCGCACTTCCAGCTTTTGCCCAAAAAGCATCTTGGATTTGGTACCCTGGCGATTTCGATATTTACATGAGTAACGTGATGCAAAACCGCAGAACGGAAAGGGGCTCATTTTTTCCTGTGTTCTGGAAAATGGATAGCCATTATGTTTTGGTCGATTTTCACAAAGAATTTAACTTATCTCAAGCCGAAGAAGTTAAACTTTTTGTGGAGGGAACTTACAATGTTAAAGTTGATGGTCAGGCGATTTTGGGTTTCCCAAAAACGATAAATATCCCTGCCGGAAAACATAAATTGAGTTTAAAAGTGTATAGTCAGGGAACAGTTCCAGCAATTTTTGTGCAAGGAAAAACCGTAGTTTCTGATGAAAGCTGGTTAACGACTTTTGAAGATAAAGAATGGATTGACCAAAGTGGTAAGGTTTCAGATAAATCGGGTACAACTTTCGTAACCGCAGGTTCATGGAATTTAACCGACCCTACAAAATTACCTTCGCAATTTAAATTACCAACAAAGCCGCTTCAGGCAATTTCTAGAAAGAAAGCTGAAACTGGAACGCTTTACGATTTTGGTAAAGAAACCTTTGGCTTTATTAAGCTGCATGGACTAAAAGGGAAGGGAAGAGCAAGTCTTTATTACGGAGAATCTCCAGAAGAAGCTTTATCAGTTGATAAATGTGAAACGCTAGACCATTTAGATATCGATTTAGCACAGAAGAAAGATTCCATTATGCCACTTTCGAAGGCTTTTCGCTATGTAAATTATCAAGCCAATGGAAATGTTTCGGTAGATTCAGTTTCCATGCTTTACGAGTACGCACCTGTGACCGAGCGTGGAAGTTTTAAATCATCAGATGCAGAACTGAACAAAATTTATGATGTGGCGAAATACACTTTTCATTTGAACACACGTGAGTTTTTTATTGACGGCATAAAACGTGACCGATGGGTTTGGAGTGGAGATGCTTATCAAAGTTATCTGATGAATTACTATTCGTTTTTCGATGCGCCGACTGTAAAAAGAACATTACTTGCTCAGCGTGGTAAAGACCCGGTAACAGCACACATTAATACCATTATGGATTACTCTTTTTACTGGTTTTTAGGGATTTATGATTACTATAAGTTCACTGGTGACCAAAAGTTTGTGCAGGATATTTATCCTAGAATGCAATCGCTTATGACTTACATTGATGGCAGAAAAAATAAAAATGGATTGTTAGAATGGATGCCAGGCGATTGGATTTTTATTGATTGGGCTGATAAATTAAGTAAAGATGGCGAAGTGAGTTT
>SEDB01000081.1 GCA_004210715.1 Pedobacter sp. | reverse complement strand
GTTATCTAAATTAACGCTCTCAACGCCCTAAGCCCGAACCTTGTGGGGTGTCGGGCTTATTGGGCTTAGATTTTAAAAATGGTTCGACCCCAAAACTTTTCCGAACCATTTCCCCTTATGCCTGGCGTTAGCATTTCGGGAGCAGCAATTTTTCCTTATCGCTGCCAAAGAACTCTACCCGCCATTTAATTCCTTTCCTATGCAGAATAGAAGAATTGGTTCTATTTTGCTTTTATAATTGTTGTGAAACCTGGATAAATCGCTTGGCATCACTTTTAAAAATTTAGGATACTGATATTTAATAATCCTCATCAGTTCATCGAAATGCTTTAATCTGCTTGAATAGATTACATCATAAAGATTTGCAGCTACATCGCCCATGGGATGATTTTTTAATGCAACTTTACGTTGTTGAAGAAACCCGAGCAATAATTTTGTAATCGTGTTACGATTAGCAAAAAGCATTTGTTCTTTGACCTCCTCCAGAGGAGATCTTTTAATCTTTAGTTGATCGGTACTTACCCGGAAACCGTCTTCGGATTTGAAAATAGCATGCACATAGCCGCTATCCTGCATCTGTGATAAATGAGCGTTTACCATTTTGCTTAATTTTTAAGGTTTATATTAAATTGATTGATTTTGCATATAAAGCTAGATCGGCTTTTCTGTGACAGCCGGTCGCTTCTCTTAAATATTTAGTATGTGCTGCAACAGTCTTATCGCTTATTTTGAGCTTATGTGCGATTTCTTTGTTAAGCATTCCTTTCCCTATTAATTGCAGAACCTGAAGACGACGGTCAGTCAAACCGGTAGATTGTGATGGCTTAATACATAAAATTCCCTCGTATTCACAGTTCTGGCGATCTTGGCATTCCACGACTTCTCTCTCCAGCTTTTCTTTTGACGGATCGTAATCAGGAATGAAATCAAGATTAGCCTGGTTACATAAGATCCATTTGTTACGACGATCATGCAGATCCTCGAATCCCATGTGATCTAAAGCCAAGTGATGAGCAGGTTCGATCGAGCGATCAATAGTCTGCAGAACAGGTAAAGGAAATTCTGGATATGTAAGCCTTTTACCACCTAAAACAAGATTCGCCTTATTTTCGTGAGCAAAGAACTCCCCCTTGTCGCAAACTAAACCAGCCACCATTACATTAATTCTATTAAGTCGTTCTTAATTTCTGCAGTCAATCTCTCAGATTTTGCTTTGTTCTCTTTAGCGACCAGAATGATTGCTTTCAAAATTTCTTGGTTATCCAATTTGTTACGCATTACCATCCGAATAGCAGTTGCACTGAAGCTAACTTTTCGCATTACTTGAGAAACCCAGTCCCTAGGGAGATGCCTCTTTAATACTGTTAATTCTTCTGTTATATCCATAGTACTTTTATAGTATTTATACGATGTTGAATTAATGATACCTTTGTGCTGTATCGTTGTTAAATCATTTTCGTTTTACTGTTGTACAAATGTATGTAAACATATTGCACATATACAATCAATTTACATATTAAAGATGGAACTATATGTTAATTTACTGATTATCAAACCGATAATTTTATAAAAATTTGCACATGAAGTTGCATATAGGCAAGGAAATCAAAAAAAAGGCGCAAGATAAAGGTTGGAATATCAAAACCTTTGCCGAAAAAATCGGAATACCATACAGAACTGCCCAATACTTATTTGAGCGAGAAGAAATCAGCACAGCTCAACTTTTGGAAATATCGAATAAAATGGATTTCAATTTTATGAGATTGTATAAACTAGACTCGGAAAGAGATCAAGAATTTCAGGATGATTTTGAAGAGTTTGGAAAAGCACCAGAAGGATTTATAACCATGAGCCTAACATTGAATGTTGCTGGACGAGAAAGTACATTCGGACAACTCCCAAAATTAATTCAAACCACAAAAGAGTACGCAAAAGGTCTAGGATTTAAACTTATATAAGGCAAATTTCCAGGCTATAAAATGCTACTTCAAATTATTTAATAGTCAATTGTTCACACTCAAGAATGTACAAAGCTGATAAGCTACTGAGAATCAAATGATATGTAATACCCTTCCAGGGTACATTTAAACCTTCAACTTTTGAAAAAGTTGAAGGTTTTTTATTTTATATCCTTCCCCCTATCGCTTCTTTAATTTAAATATTTTACTAAATTTGTTAGCATTGAAAAGATCAGGAAGCGCAGATTTACCTTTACATTATGGCCAGGTTCCACCATGGTTGGCACAGCGTATGGCTAAACTCGGCTTAGCCATTACCGAATCTATTTTAATGGAGTATGGCAAGGCAGAAGTTATTCGCAGATTGAGCAATCCCTTTTGGTTCCAAAGCCTGGGTGCTGTGATGGGAATGGATTGGCATTCTTCCGGAATTACCACATCTGTAATGGGTGCTTTAAAAAGAGCTATAAATCCGCTTTCGAAAGAATTAGGTATTTACATTTGCGGCGGAAAGGGGAAATTTAGCAGGGAAACGCCAAATGAACTAGTAAGAATTGCAGATCAAACTGGCCTTAATGGAGCCGAACTGGTTAGGGCAAGTAAATTAAGTGCCAAAGTGGATAATACGGCCATTCAGGATGGCTTTCAATTGTATCTTCATAGCTTCATATTAAGCAGTGATGGAGATTGGGCGGTGGTTCAGCAAGGCATGAGCGATGAGAGTTCAACTGCCCGACGTTATCATTGGCATTCGGAAAACCTCAAATCATTTGTAGAAGAACCACATACCGGAATTTGTGGTGTTAATCAGGGAAATATCCTGAATCTAACAGCAAATGAAGCCAACCCGACCAGGAAAATGATAATGGGCATGACTGATGAATCGCCAAATCATATGATCGCGGAAATACAAAAATTAGTGATGCCGAAACACCACGACGTGAAATCAAAAGATGTTGACTTAAAAAGGTTAGGCAGTATTTTATGGCTGGCGCAAGAGAAGAAACCTGCAGATTTTGAAGAACTGTTGTTATTGGAAGGTATGGGACCAAGAACGCTTCAATCTATGGCTTTAGTAAGCGAAGTGATTTATGGCACAGCGTCGCGTTTTTCAGACCCTGCCCGTTACTCGTTTGCGAATGGTGGAAAGGACGGACATCCTTTTCCTGTTCCTGTAAATGTTTACGATGAAACCATTGGCGTTTTGCAAAAAGCGATTGAAAAAGCTAAGATTGGAAATACTGATAAACAGCAAGCCATAAAATCTTTACATCAGATTGCCAAAAATGCGGAAAAGGATTTTATTCCAAACATGGATTTTGAAAAAGTAATTGCAAAAGAAAGAGCTGAAAGTTGGAAATATGGTGGCAGAACCGTTTTTGGAAAAGAGAAAAGGCCACCTGATCAATTAAGTTTGTTTTGATGAATTTTCTTAAAGATGCTGAAATAAATTCAGCGTACCACCTGCCCGATGTCCATTCCGTGAGTTCTGTGTTTCCGTGGCAAAAAATCAACATAGATTTCCCTAATAAAAAAAGTCGTGGCAAAAAAACCACGACTCTAAAATATAAAAATTAAAAACCTGCTAATTATGCATAAGCAACTGCATCACGTGATGCGAGTTTAGTAACGCCCATTAAGTATTCATCAACCTTACGGGCTGCTTCCCTACCTTCAGAAATTGCCCAAACTACTAATGATTGTCCACGGCGTACGTCGCCAGCAGCAAAAATTTTCGCAATGTTAGTTTGATAAGTATGTTCTGATGCTTTCACGTTCCCACGATTATCCAATTCAACACCTAGTTTTTCAATTAAACCTTCTTTTTGAGGATGTAAGAAACCCATGGCTAAAAAGACCAATTCACATGGCAAATCTCTTTCGGTTCCTTCGACTTCTTTAAATGTAACCGGACGACCAACAGCATCGATCTCCCATTCTACATCAACCACTTTTAAGGCTTTTAAATTTCCGTTTTCGTCAGCGATAAAGTTTTTTGTGTTTACCGACCAAGCTCTTTGTGCACCTTCTTCATGAGACGAAGTATTTTTCAAAAGCATTGGATAATTTGGCCATGGCATGTTCGCCGTACGAGCTTGAGGTGGCATTGGCATGATTTCAAACTGCGTTACCGATTTTGCCCCATGACGATTTGAGGTTCCGATACAATCAGAACCTGTATCACCACCACCAATCACGATGACGTTTTTGCCTGTTGCCAAAATGTCTTCGGCAGGAAATTCTCTATTTGCAACCCGCTTGTTTTGTTGTTTTAAGAAATCCATTGCATAATGAACACCTTTGGCTTCACGTCCGGGAATTGGTAAATCACGCGGGATAGTTGAACCACCAGCTAAAACAATAGCATTGTAGTCTCTTAGCAAAGTACTAATTTCAACGTTTTCGCCAACATTGGCATTACATCTGAAAATAATTCCTTCTTCTTTCATCAAATCAATACGGCGATCAACCACATTTTTTTGCAATTTAAAATCAGGAATACCATATCTTAATAAACCGCCCGGAGCGTCATCACGTTCAAAAACGGTAACTTCATGACCAACCTTATTCAACTGAGCAGCAGCCGCTAAACCCGCCGGACCTGAACCAATTACAGCAACTTTTTTACCAGTTCTAATCAGTGGTGCTTTTGCTTTAATAAAGCCTTTTTCAAATGCAATTTCAATGATATGCTTTTCAATTTCCTCGATAGAAACCGGAGGACGATTGATCCCTAACACACATGCAGATTCGCATGGTGCCGGGCAAATTCTACCCGTAAATTCCGGAAAATTATTGGTGCTTAATAAAATATTTGCAGCTTGCTCCCATTTCCCTTGATATACTGCATCATTAAATTCTGGAATAACGTTACCCAATGGGCAGCCCGATTGACAGAAAGGAACGCCGCAATCCATACAACGGGCAGCTTGATTATTTAATTCTTGAGCGGGTAATTCTTTTAAAAATTCCCCGTAGTGTTTTACACGAGTTTTAGCCTCTTCTCTTGTGGGCGCAACTCTGTCGTATTCTTGAAATCCTGTTACTTTTCCCATGGCTTAGTGTGTTTTTACTTGTTGATTACGTTTCGCTAAAACTGCTTTGTATTCTTTAGGGAATACCTTCACAAAATGATTTGATTGAGTTTTCCAATCACTTAAGATAAATTCTGCTACCTTACTATCTGTCAAACGAATATGAGTTTTAAGTAAAGCCAATATTCTTTCCTCATCTTCAGCTTGCAATGGATCAAGATCAACCATTTCCTTATTGCATTTACGTGCAAAAGTACCATTGGCATCATAAATCCAGGCCACACCACCACTCATACCAGCAGCAAAATTACTTCCAGTATCACCAAGGATTAAAACTTCTCCGCCAGTCATATATTCACAACCATGATCACCAACACCTTCAACAACTGCTGTTGCACCGGAGTTACGAACAGCGAAACGTTCACCTGCTTTTCCACGGGCAAATAACTCACCAGATGTTGCACCGTAAAGTGCTACGTTACCAATAATGATATTTTGCTCAGGAATAAATGTTGAATTTGAGAAAGGATAAATCGCTAAACGAGCGCCTGATAAACCTTTGCCTACATAATCATTTGCTTCACCTTCTAGCGATAAAGTCACTCCACGTGTATTGAATGCACCAAAACTTTGTCCTGCCGAACCTACAAATTTAAAGTTAATGGTATCTGGCGGCAAACCTGCACCCAAATGAACTTTAGAAATCTCATTAGATAACATGGTACCCAATGAACGATCGGTGTTTTTAACATTGAAACTTGCAAAAACTGGCTCATTATTAGCAATTGCAGGCTGAGCAGCAGCAATTAACTGATGATCTAAAACATTTTCTAAACCGTGATCTTGTTTTTCTGTATTGAATAAAGGCAAGCCATTATCTTCAGCTTTGAACAGAATTGCAGAAAGATCTAAATATTTTAATTTCCAGTCCTCGGAAGGCAATTCACGTACTTTTAAAATATCAGCCTGGCCAATCATTTCATGAATAGTTCTGAAACCAAGTTCAGCCATGATTTCACGTAATTCTTCAGCGAGGAAATGAAATAGATTTACTACGTGATCTGCATCACCGCTAAATAATTTTCTCAATTCAGGATCTTGCGTAGCCACACCAACTGGACAAGTATTTAAATGACATTTGCGCATCATGATACAACCAGCAGTAACTAATGCAGCAGTTGCTACACCCCATTCTTCAGCCCCCAGTAAAGCAGCGATTGCGATATCTCTACCCGTTTTCAACTGACCATCAGTTTGTAAAACGATACGGTTACGCAACCTGTTTTTTACTAAGGTTTGGTGTGCTTCAGCTAAACCCAGTTCCCAAGGTAAACCAGCATGTTGAATAGAAGTTAAAGGAGATGCACCTGTCCCTCCGTCAAAACCTGAAACCAAAATCACATCAGCATGCGCTTTCGCTACACCTGCTGCAATGGTCCCTACACCAGCTTTAGAAACCAATTTCACATTGATTCTAGCCGCTCGGTTCGCATTTTTCAAATCGTAAATCAGCTGTGCTAAATCTTCAATAGAATAAATATCATGATGCGGAGGCGGAGAGATTAAACCAACTCCCGGTGTTGAGTGACGAACTTTCGCAATCCAATCATCCACTTTGTGGCCAGGTAATTGACCCCCCTCTCCAGGTTTTGCACCCTGAGCCATCTTAATTTGCAACTCATCAGCATTGGTTAAATAATAACTGGTTACGCCAAAACGAGCGGATGCAACTTGCTTAATTGCCGAACGCATGCTATCGCCATTTTCCATCTTAGTATATCGCATTTCATCCTCGCCACCTTCGCCAGTATTACTTTTACCGCCGATACGGTTCATTGCAATAGCTAAAGTTGAGTGCGCCTCATGAGAGATGGAACCAAACGACATCGCTCCGGTTGCAAATCTTGTTAGAATTGCCTCAGTAGATTCTACCTCGTTTAAAGGAACAGAAGGACGGGTATAATTGAAATCAAACAATCCGCGAATGGTGTAAGCTTGTTGTGTTTGCTCATTTACCAATTTCGAATATTGCTTGAAAATATTGTAATCGTTTTTACGTGTCGCGTTTTGCAACAAGTGTATCGTTTGCGGGTTAAACAAATGCGCCTCGCCTCTGCGACGGAATTTATAGGTTCCGCCTGCCGGCAACAAGTTTTCAGTTTGTGTGGCCGGCCCGAAACTGCGGTGATGTTTAATCAACGTTTCTTTTGCAATTTCATCTAAACCTAAACCACCAATGCGGGAAACTGCTCCAGTGAAATAAGTATTTACCACTTGTTTATTTAGACCTAAAATCTCAAAAATCTGTGCTCCTTGATACGATTGCAAAGTTGAAATTCCCATTTTCGAGAAAATTTTCAGCAAACCGCTATTTACAGCATAAATATAGTTCTTAGTCAGCTGTTCTGCCGATAAACCTGATTCTTCCTGGAAACCATTAATCGTTTCTAAAGCCAGATAAGGGTTAATTGCAGTAACGCCAAAGCCTAATAAGGTAGCAAAATGATGTACTTCCCAAATATCTCCACCTTCGATTACGATACCAACAGCACCACGATATCCTTTACGAATTAAGTGATGATGTACCGCCGAAACAGCCAGTAATGACGGCATTGCAGCATGCTCCGAATCGATTGCTCTATCCGTTAAAACTATAACCTGGAAACCGTCTTCAACTGCATCAACAGCATAACGACACAAACGATCTAATGCTTTTGCCATAGCACCTGGCTTTCCATCAGCACGGAAATACGTCTGTAAAGTTTTTGCCTGAAAAACGCCGGTATCAATACTTCTTAATTTTTCTAGTTCCTGATTGGTTAAAATTGGATGTTTGATGGCTACACAGTGTGATTGCAAAGGATTTTCCTCTAGCAAATTACCGTTGCTTCCCATAAAACTTGCCAAACTCATTACCACTTTTTCCCGAATAGGATCGATTGGCGGATTGGTTACCTGAGCAAATAACTGTTTGAAATAATTTGATAAATGCTGAGGACGTTTTGATAAGATAGCAAGCGGCGTATCTGTACCCATTGAACCGATTGGTTCTTTAGCCTCAACAGCCATTGGCTTAAGCAATAAATCAATATCTTCTCTGCTGTAACCAAAAACCTGCTGATATTTAAAAATAGATTCTTCGGAAAGACCAGTAAACATTACCCTTGGCTCAGGCAATTCCTCTAAACGAATTTGATATTGATTAATCCAGTCTGCGTAAGGGCTTTTGCCGCAAACCTGCGTTTTAATTTCATCATCGCTGATGATTCTGCCCTGCTCCATATCCACCACGAACATCTTACCTGGTGTTAAACGACCTTTTTCAATGATTGTACTTTGATCGATGGCTAAAGCACCGGCCTCAGAACCCATAATCACGCGATCATCAGAAGTAATGGCATAACGCGATGGACGCAAACCGTTACGATCTAAAGTGGCACCAATTAATTTACCATCGGTAAAGGCAATTGCTGCTGGTCCATCCCATGGCTCCATTAAAGTAGCATGAAATTCATAGAAAGCCTTCTTAACCGGATCCATGTCTTCGTTACCATCCCATGCCTCAGGAACCAACATCATCAAAACATGAGGCAGAGTTCTTCCAGCATGAAGTAATAATTCAATAACATTATCTAAACAACCTGAATCTGAATTCGTTTCATCGATTACAGGCAGTAACATATCTAATTCTTCAGGCGTGAAATAAGCAGATGCAAATGATTTTACACCAGCCCTAAACCAGTTTAAATTTCCCTGTAAAGTATTAATCTCGCCATTGTGTGCGATAAAGCGAAATGGCTGAGCCAATCTCCACGATGGAAAAGTATTAGTTGCAAAACGTGAGTGAACTAAGCCCAAAGCAGAAACCACTCGTTTATCACTTAAATCATTGAAATAGGTACGAACCTGCAACGAAGTAAGCTGACCTTTATATATGATGGTTTGTGCAGATAATGAAACGATGTAAAAATCTTTACCTCCATGAACTGTATTTACAATTAATTTGATGAGGTAATTTTTGAAAATATAAAGTTTACGTTCAAAATCAGCACCAGGATTAACCGCATAAGGGCGGGCAATAAAAACCTGCTCAATTTCTGGCTCTACAGAAAGTGCCATGCTGCCAATATCAGTAGTATCAACATCAACCTTTCTAAAACCTAAAATCTCTAATCCAAGTTTTTTGCCCCTCTATGATCTAGATTTTCTAAAATAGTAAGTGCATCGGAGATGATTTGATGCGATTTTCGCCCTTTCACATGTGCAACGAACCCAATACCGCAGGCATCGTGTTCAAATTGCGCATCGTACAATCCACTGTTTGGTTCCATTCTTTGCTCGTTAGTTGTTAGTGTATAGGAAACACTAAGATACGAAAAACGAATTTTAAATTACAGAGTTGTCATAATTTTTAGAATAATTTTAGTTTTTAAGCAATTTTTAAGAATTAAATTAAACAAAGCACAAATTTATAGTCGAATATTTATCATTATCATAATAGCAATATCTACCAGTAAATCATCAATTTTGAACAAAAAAGTAACTAAACCGTTTTACATATAATATTTAAATATAAATACATCATTCATAAATAAACAACATATAAGGATTTGAGCCGTATTATCTGTTTAATAGATTTTGATTTTAATGCACTGCCTTAAATTTTATTAATTTATGAATCAGGAAGATACTTCTTTTTCTACCTTTGTGCCGGGCAAGTCTTTTACGACCAGCTCCCTTTGAACTCCCCCAGGATGGGAACATAGCAAGGGTAGAAGGTTGTAGCGGTGCGATAGAAGGTGCTTGCCCATTTTTTTCTTTTCCCTTAATCCCCTGAAGGGGGAATTAAATTCTTCAGGGTTCTATCATTGAAACTCAAATATTTAAGAATTTATAACCATGAAATTTTTTATCGACACAGCAAATCTTGATCAAATCAAAGAGGCGCATGATCTTGGCATTTTAGACGGTGTAACTACTAATCCTAGCTTAATGGCTAAAGAAGGTATTACTGGTGAAGAAAATGTAATCAACCACTACAAAGCAATTTGCGATATCGTTGAAGATAACGTAAGTGCTGAAGTTATTTCTACCACCTTTGATGAAATCGTTAAAGAAGGCGAGGCATTAGCAGCTTTAAATCCGAAAATTGTAGTTAAAGTTCCGATGATTAAAGATGGCGTTAAGGCTATTAAATATTTCTCATCAAAAGGAATCAAAACTAACTGTACTCTAATTTTCTCTGCTGGTCAGGCGTTATTGGCAGCTAAAGCTGGTGCAACGTATGTTTCTCCATTCTTAGGCCGCTTAGATGATATTTCTAGCGATGGCTTAGTTTTAATTGAAGATATCAGAACAATTTTTGATAACTATGGCTACGAAACTCAAATTTTAGCAGCATCAATCCGCGGACCGTTGCACATTGTAAACTGTGCTAAATTAGGTGCTGATGTAATTACAGCTCCTTTGGCTGCAATTGTTGGATTATTAAAACACCCACTAACTGATAGCGGTTTAGCCACTTTCTTAGCAGACCACGCTAAGGCAGCTGGTAAATAAGTTCCGAGACTTCAGTCCTGAATCGGTAGTTTAAAAATAAAAAAGTCCTAAGTGTTGAGTTGGCATAACTCTTACTTAGGACTTTTTATTTGGATTAAAGATTCTACACTAATGACTCACGACTGAGTACTTCTTTCACTTTCTCATAACTAATCTGCTCGTCGGGCTCAATCAGAATACCCTTCACTCCTGCTCCGTTTGCAGCCTCCACATCTCTTGGTTTATCGCCAATCATTACCGATTGAGCAGGATTGATTTCATACATATCAATGGCATCGAGAATCATACCTGATGCAGGCTTCCTACACTTACACTCCCCACCAACTGTTGGATGATGTGGGCAATAATAAAATCCTGCAATATCAGCCCCTTTTGCTACAAAAGCATTTCTTAACATTTGGTGCATAATAGCCAATTCTTGTTCGCTATATCTTTTTAAAGCGATTCCACCCTGATTAGTGATGACAATCAATAGATAGCCTTCATCATACAACTTCTTCAAAACCGGAATTTGATAATCCAAAATTTTAAAATCTTCAACACGACAGATGTAATCGTAAATTTCGTGATTTAGAACTCCATCACGATCAAGGAAAATAGCTTTATTCATAAAATAATTAAATGGATATTGGCGCAAGTTAGTTTAAATATGAAGAATTAAAAAAGGCCAGATGTTAAACCTGGCCCGTAACTCATAATTTTATGCATTTCTTAATCCGACTTTATGACCTTTTATGGCAAAATAAATAATGTATAAATACGCTGGTACCATGGCCAATAAAAATGCATGTTGAAAATCGACATGCAGCTTATCTTTTAAGAAACCATAAACTAAAGGCCAGATTGCACCACCCGCTATCCCCATAATCATAATGGCAGATCCGGTTTTGGTAAATTTACCTAAACCCTTAATTCCTAATGGAAATATGGCTGGCCACATCAATGAATTTGCCAAACCTAATAATGCTACTGAATAGTAAGAAACGTAACTTGTTGTAAACACCGAAATAACAGTTAATAATACACCTGAAATGGCACAAATTCTTAATGCCATTTGTTGAGATATAAAACGGGGAATAGTTACTATGCCTAAAACATAACCAATAAGCATGCAGATCAATGTAAAGGAAGTCGAAAACCGAAGTAAGTTTGCATCAATATTTAACTCGCGGCCATAAGTGTTTATGATATCTCCAGCCATCACTTCTACAGCTACGCAACTAAATATAGCTAAAGCGCCCAAAAATAAATGTGGGTATTGAAAAATGCTAGTTTTAGCAATCACTTTCACCTCAGAATCGTCCTTGACAACTACCTCTTCTTCCTCAGCATTTACCTCGGGTAAATGAACAAACTTAATTAGAATTGCAAAGAGCACGAATACGACAGCTAATGCGATGTAAGGAGTATGAACACGTTGCAAAAGTTCATCTAGAATTGCATTTTTCGCATTTAAGTCTACTGTGGCTTCCAATTTAGCAGTAACCTCTTTAGCATTATCTAAAAATAGAAGTCCGAAAATTACCGGCACCATCACTCCTGCTCCTTTGTTACATAAGCCAGCAATAGAAATACGGGCAGCAGCACTTTCAATTGGACCGATAATACTTAAATAAGGATTTACAGCTGTTTGTAATAAGGCCATTGCAGATCCCTGAATAAAAATTCCGGTTAAGAACAATCCATAACTCCGATTATCGGCTGCTGGAATAAATATCAGAGAGCCTAATCCTAAGATTATCATGCCTAAGATTAAGCCATTTTTAAACCCTATTTTTTTTAAGATCCATGAACTGGGTAATGCTAAAAAGAAGTAAGCAATGTAAGAAGCAAATGTGACGAAGAATGCCTGTAAATCTGTTTTTAGATTAAGTGCCAGCTTTAAAAAAGGGATGAGTGTTCCATTTGCCCAGGTTACAAAGCCAAAGATAAAAAAGAGTGCACAGCAAATAACCATAGGCAATAAAGCTGTACTCTTTCGAGTTTCAGAAGGATTGATCATTTTAGTAAATTAAGTTGGTTTGTTCAGTTGATAAGGCCAAACTAAGCAAATATTTTATAAAAAATACACTCAAACGTTTGCGTGATTTTAATTAGAAAAAATTATTTCTCTTGAAAAATCCATGAATTGACTCACTAAATGAAGATTTAACGCTTAAACACAAAAAAATATTTGGAAGATAAAATGATCTCATAGCTCAAGAAAAGCAAATTTACGTGAAATAAGGGCCAAATGAATATCAAAAAACCACCTATGATGTTTAAAAAACCTAGATGAAATAATTAATTCCCTTATAAATCAATACAGTAGCACTTTTCCTGTTTTTTTATTTGCAGGAGATATATTTGAACCCTATATTTGCATCACTTTAAAAGAAACGGACAACGTTTTTGATCAAAGTAGATTCCGTAGCTCAGCTGGTAGAGCATTACACTTTTAATGTAGTGGTCCTGGGTTCGAATCCCAGCGGGATCACAGAA
>SEDB01000446.1 GCA_004210715.1 Pedobacter sp. | reverse complement strand
TTCGTTGCACTCCGTGTTCGCTACCATCGGATTTATGAACAAAGTTTGTGGCTTATGGTAAAGAAAACCATGCTTAGTAAAAACTTAAATAAGAAATCCTACAAGTGTTGCACAAACGTTCAAATTGTACAAACTTTAACATGGCTTAGGATTACGCATAAAGATTTATTGAGATTTACAACAAAGCTTCTAAGGCCTTGATTTATTCATTTCGTTTTTATTTTAGTTGTATTCATGAGCTCGCAGAAATGCTCGGTTTTTGTTACTTTTTTATCAAGAAAAAAGTAAAGGCCTGCCTGGTCAAGAAAAATCTAAAACCCCTTGGTTGAAACCAACGGCAATGAAGATGAATTCCCCAAATTTATTGTACCTTCAATTACCAAATCAAATTATTATGCAATTAGCAGCACAAATTTTTATCGGCTTAGTAGCCGCTATTCACATCTATATTTTATGGTTAGAAATGTTCGCCTGGACAACCAGAGCCCCAAAAGTTTTCAAAACCATTCCGAAAGATTTATTCGTACCCACAAAAACTTTAGCGGCAAATCAAGGCTTGTATAATGGCTTTTTAGCGGCGGGTTTAATTTGGTCTCTATGCATAAGCGATCATCACTGGAAATTATATGTTGCCATATTTTTTTTAACATGTGTTGTCATTGCAGGCATTTATGGCGCAACCACCGCAAGTAAGAAAATTCTTTATGTGCAATCAATTCCTGCGTTGATAGCCATTATTTTATTGCATTTGAAATAATTGATTTAGAGGGTATCCGTTTTTAAACCTTTACAATTGCGAGGTAAGAAGCAATCTTATAGGTTTAAAAGTCGCTCCAAATGATGATATGCAATTCCAAAATATGCTTTACTGGCTTTAATTTTTTCAAGGATTTCTTCTTTATTCTTGGCTCCTCTATCCTTACTCTTAATCCCAACTACTAATACATTCTTTGGTGTATGTGCATCCGATATAAATTCAAAAACCTTTGTTTTATAACCAAAGTATTCCAAAATTAAAGCCCTAATTCCATCTGTAACCATTTCCGCCTGGCGTTCTAAAAAGATGCCATATTTCGTTAAAAACGTAACATCATTTCTCACTTTATTTTGCTCAATCTCTCTGCGAATTTGTTTATGGCAACATGGCGCCACGACAATTAATTCAGCATTTGCTTTAATTCCTTTAAAAATTGCATCATCTGTCGCCGTATCACAGGCATGAAGTGCAATTAATAAATTCACATCTTCGGCATTATAATCTTCTATCGTTCCCTGAACAAAGTTCAGTTTATCAAAAGCAGACTTTTCAGCCACTGCATTACACAAATCAACCATATCCTGGCGATACTCCACCCCTACAACTTCAGAATTTACCTTTAAAACCGATTGTAAATAATCGTATAAAGCAAAAGTTAAATATCCTTTACCAGAACCCATATCGGCAACTTTTTTTATTGTGCCTTCTGGTAATTCTTTAATTAAAGAACTTAAAATTTCAATGTAATGGTTAATCTGTTTAAATTTATCCTGGGCATTTTTGAAAACCTTTCCATCCACATCAGTAATTTTAAGTTCAGTTAAATAAGATTTTGAATGGGGCTTGATCAATCTTGTTTTTTCTTGATCATGATTAGCCGCAGGAACATCTTTATTCAATGCTTTTGTTTCTCTCAAAACAACTTTACCATTATTCAGTTCCTCGAATATGAGATCTTTTTCGGTTGTAAAAAGTGTTCCGATTTTAAAGCCAGTGTTTAGGTATTCAGCAATCAATTTAATGCCTTCATCAAAAGCAAAATTCTTTACCACATCACGGGTTTTGTATCTAAATGTAAAAGCCAGTTTATCTTCGCGTTTAATTAAAACTTTGCGAACCAGAATTTGCTTCAGCGCTTCTTCTTTTCCTTTATAATTGCCCAAAGAAATTTTCACAAAATTCTGTGAGCTAAGGCTCAATTCTAATGCTGAAATAAATTGTTCAATCTGTTCTGAAAATACCATCGATAAATTTTAAAGCACAAAGATAAACCAATTTATCTGGAGATAATATTAAGACTT